>NZ_JAPDBM010000024.1:0-62355 GCF_027705265.1 Aeromonas sp. QDB11
GGATGATTTTGTGAATGCGGCGCCGTTGTGGTCGTGGCAGGGGTGGTAGGATAGGCATCAACTCAGTCCTTTGGGTGCGGCTTGTTTTGTTTGGCGACTAATGAGATTGCACAAACTGGACTGAGTTCCCTTCCTCCAGTGATCTACTATTCGGAACAGTTATTTAGAGAGTACAGGTGGAGAATAGTATGAGCCAGAACCTAAAAACATATCAGCAAATAACAAGCGAGCTGAAAGCCAAACAACGGCAAATCCACTTACTTCTGGGTAACGGATTCAGCATGGCTTACAACTCTGAAATTTTTTCATATAACGCACTACATAATTTTATAAGCTCTCAAGATAACTTAAAGATCAAGTCTCTGTTTGACATAGTCAAGACCAAGAACTTCGAACTTGTCATGCAACAACTAGATAACTTCATTGATCTAGCCCGTGTTTTTGGTTGTGACAAAAACTTAGAAAGTGACATATTACAAACCAGTCAACAGCTAAAAGAGAGCCTAATTGATGCTGTTGAAGCATTACATCCTGAGCATGTATTCAAACTTTCTGACGATGAAATCAATACGTGCGCTAGGTTTTTATCTCCATTTATATCTAACAATGGCAATATATTCAGTACGAACTATGACATATTGTTATATTGGGTATTGTTGCGAAAAGGTACGTTCCACCATATAGATGGTTTCGGTAGAGATATCGAGGATAGTTCAGCTGATGAACCTGAATTTTCTGAACTACGGTGGGGATTGCATAGAGATAAACAAAACATCCATTACCTTCATGGTTCCCTTCTAATATTTGACCAAGGAATTCACATAACCAAAGAACAATACACACCTAAGAAGTACATTCTTGAAAATATAAAAGATCGAATTCATAGTTCACAATACCCCATTTTTGTTGCATCAGGAAATGGCGACGAAAAGTTAAATCATATCCTTCACAATCGATATTTAACTTATTGCTATGATGCATTATGTGCTATTGAAGGCTCATTGATAACCTTTGGGTTTAACTTTGGCGAATATGATGAACACATTATAAATGCAATAAACATCGCAGCTAAGCCAGGTCGAAAAATGCCTGACAGATTATTAAGCATTTACATCGGCGTCTACTCGGAGGACGATAGGAAACATATTGAACGTATAAAAGGGAAGTTTAAGTGTAAAGTGAACTTGTTTGATGCAAAGACTGTCCCTGTTTGGCGTTAATATCCTGAGTGTTTTAGATAAACGATGAAATATATGGCGGCCAATTGGCCGCCCTTGATGCTTCTTAGCGAATTAGCGAATGGTCGCCATCTGCCGCACGCAGCGTTGTTCCCTGTCATCCACCCGCTTGGCAAACCAGGCGGTGGTGAGGTTGCGAGTGATTTTCGGGCTCTTTAGCACAATGCCGGGCAGGATGGCGCGGGGCTGCCGCTTGCCCGCTTGCTTGTCGGCCAGGGTAAAGATGCGATGGTAGAGGTCGGTCTCGGCAAACTCGGCGGTATCGCCAAGTTTGAGGCTCTGGTGGATCGCCTGTTTGCTCATATTGACCCGGTTGGCGAGGGTGTAGACGGCAAGCTCAGTGTTGCCCGGCAGATCCGAGTCATAGCGGATAAGATCCCCGTCCAGCGCCAGGGTTTTGCCACTCAAGCGGCTGACGGCGGCTTGAAAAGCGGCATTGCGACTGGCATACCAGCCGGCGTTGAAATCGGCGAAGCGGTAGAGGGTATCGGAGTACTCCGCCTCATAGCCGAAGATATGCTTGGTGCCAAACCAGATGCCGCCGCGACGGGTAAAGACTTCGTGGCGAATGGAGTCCTTGATTGAATAGGGGTAGCCACGGGTGTTGGCCTCGGCAAAGGCGATGCTCACCTGCATCGGGCCACCGGTATGCACCGGGTTCATGTTGCCAAACAGCGTCTTGCCCATCGGCAGCATGCTGATCATGTCTTCGAAAATTTCGCTCATCTCCCGCTCGGTACGCAACTTGTCGATCCGCTCGGCGTAGCTCTTGCCGGTCGGCGAGTTGATAGAGAGCGCGGCCCGCACCATAAATTCGGGGATCAGCAGCTTGGCCGCCCGCGAGTTGATTTCCTTCCAGGCGATCTTGCCAAGGCCAGGCACCACAGGGTCGGCCTGATAGGTCGCCTCCTGCTCCGCCACCGCCAGCACGGTACAGACGTTGTGGTCATTGACCGTCACCCCCTGGGTGGTGAGCGCCGTCACCACGTCGTTGGCCCACCCCTGTTTGTCAGGCACCTGACGGGGCAAGAAGCGCACGATGCGGCTCTTCATATCCGCCGGTTTGCGCGGCTGCATGGCCGGTGGTGTCGCTTTTTGGGCTGGAGTGGTTGTGCCCGTTGCGTCGCTCGGCGTAGGAGCAGAAGCAGGATCACTGGCACAACCGGCCAGCAGCAAGGCAGAGCAGAAGGCGAGAAGACGACAGGAAGGCAAAGCGGTCATAAGCATGTCCATTTTTGTAGGCCCTACAGGCAGTGCCTCGGCACTGCACTGACAAGCAAAGTGGCGCCATTGTAGAGGATTGCCTGCGGCAGTTGAAACCCGCGCTCGCGACATCCCCTCCCCTTGCCTGCTTTTGCCACCTCACGCGCAATCCGCTGTCTGCGATGCAGCACTCATCACCGTCATCAATGACTCACCCGGCCCGAACTGAACGGTTAGCGACAGATAAAAAGAAACCCCCGCCATCACTGGCGGGGGTTGGTCGTCTGGCGAGTCGGGCTGATACCCGATGCAAACCGCTTAGCGGTTTTTCACCTTCTGGTGCAGCTCCTGCACCGAGTTGACGTTGGCGGTGGCATCCACGCTGATGGCCATGCAGGTGGCAAACGCCTCATTCATGGTGGTGGTATAAGCCACCTTGTTCTGCAAGGCGGCGCGGCGCAGCTGCTTGGAGTCCTGGATCGCTACCCGCCCTTCGGCGGTGTTGACGATGTAGGTGTACTCGCCATTCTTGATGCGGTCGAGAATGTGCGGGCGACCTTCATGCACCTTGTTGACCAGGCGCGGGTTGATGCTCGCTTCACCCAGTGCGACTGCGGTGCCGTGAGTGGCATCCAGCTCGTAGCCCAGCTCCAGCAGCTTGGCGGCCAAGTCGACCACTTGCGCCTTGTCACTGTGACGCACCGACAGCAGGGCTCGCCCCTCTTTCGGTACGGCGTGGTTGGCACCCAGCTGCGCCTTGGCATAGGCCTCGGCAAAGCTGTTGCCCACCCCCATTACCTCACCGGTAGAGCGCATCTCTGGCCCCAGCAGCGGGTCAACCCCAGGGAACTTGGCGAACGGCAGTACCACCTCTTTCACCGAGTAGTAGGGCGGGATGATCTCTTTGGTAAAGCCCTGTGCTTGCAGCGACTGACCGGCCATCACGCGGGCGGCAATCTTGGCCAGCGGCGCACCGGTCGCCTTGGAAACGAACGGCACGGTACGGGCGGCACGCGGGTTCACCTCGATGAGGTAGATGTCATCGCCCTTGACCGCGAACTGCACGTTCATCAGGCCGATAACGCCGAGCTCCAGCGCCAACTTGCGCACTTGCTCGCGGATCTCGTCCTGAATTTTCCTGGACAAGGTATAGGGAGGCAAGGAGCAGCCGGAGTCACCGGAGTGGATACCGGCCTGCTCGATATGCTCCATGATGCCGCCGATGACCACATCGGTGCCGTCGCAGATGGCATCCACGTCCAGCTCGGTGGCATCGTCCAGGAAGCGGTCCAGCAGTACCGGCGATTCGTTGGAGACGCTCACCGCCTCGGCGAAGTAGCGACGCAGGTCGGTCTCGTCATAGACGATCTCCATGGCGCGGCCACCCAACACGTAGGAGGGACGCACCACCAGCGGGTAGGTGATCCGCTCGGCGGTCAGTACCGCCTGCTCCAGCGCGGTGACTGTGCCATTTTCCGGCTGCTTGAGGCCGAGGCGCTCAACGGCAGACTGGAAGCGCTCGCGGTCTTCGGCGCGGTCGATGGCATCCGGGCTGGTACCGATAATCGGCACGCCGTTGGCTTCCAGCGCGCGAGCCAGTTTCAGCGGGGTCTGGCCACCATACTGGACGATGACGCCCTTGGGTTTTTCGATGCGCACGATTTCCAGCACATCTTCCAGGGTCACCGGCTCGAAGTAGAGACGATCCGAGGTGTCGTAGTCGGTGGAGACGGTCTCGGGGTTGCAGTTGACCATGATGGTCTCGTAACCGTCTTCGCGCAGGGCCAGCGCCGCGTGTACGCAGCAGTAGTCGAACTCGATACCCTGACCGATACGGTTCGGGCCGCCGCCGATGATCATGATCTTGTCGCGGTTGCTCGGCGCCGCTTCGCACTCCTCGTCATAGCTGGAGTACATGTAGGCGGTGTTGGTGGCGAACTCGGCGGCGCAGGTATCGACCCGCTTGTAGACCGGGAAGATGTTGTGGCGGGCACGCAGCTTGCGCACTTCGCCTTCGGCCACACCGAGGATCTTGGCCAGACGCGCATCGGCAAAGCCTTTGCGCTTCAGGGCGCGCAGGAAGTCGGCATCGAGACCGGCCATGCCGCGCTCTTTCACCTCTTCTTCCAGCTTCACCAGATCTTCAATTTGCACCAGGAACCAGGGGTCAATCTTGGTCAGCTTGAAGATGCCATCCATGGAGAGACCGGCGCGGAACGCATCGGCGATGTACCAGATACGGTCGCAACCGGCGTCCTGCAGCTCGTGACGGATGCGGGTCAGGGAGTCCGGGGCATTGAGGTCAACCATGGGGTCGAAGCCGGTTTTGCCGGTCTCGAGGCTGCGCAGCGCCTTGTGCAGGGACTCCTGGAAGTTGCGGCCAATGGCCATCACTTCACCGACCGACTTCATCTGGGTAGTCAGACGGTCGTTGGCACCGGCGAACTTTTCAAAGTTGAAGCGCGGCACCTTGGTGACCACGTAGTCGATGGCCGGCTCGAAGGAGGCCGGGGTGCGGCCGCCGGTGATGTCGTTCATCAGCTCGTCGAGGGTGTAACCGATGGCGAGCTTGGCCGCAATCTTGGCGATGGGGAAGCCGGTCGCCTTGGAGGCCAGCGCAGAGGAGCGCGACACCCGCGGGTTCATCTCGATGATGACCATACGGCCATCTTTCGGGTTGATGCCGAACTGGACGTTGGAGCCGCCGGTCTCGACGCCGATCTCGCGCAGCACCGCCATCGAGGCGTTGCGCATCAGCTGGTACTCCTTGTCGGTCAGCGTCTGGGCTGGCGCGACCGTGATGGAGTCACCGGTGTGGATACCCATGGGGTCGAAGTTTTCGATGGCGCAGACGATGATGCAGTTGTCGTTGCGATCGCGCACCACCTCCATCTCGTACTCTTTCCAGCCGATCAGCGACTCATCGATGAGCAGCTCTTTGGTCGGCGACAAGTCCAGACCGCGCTCGCAGATCTCGACGAACTCTTCGGTGTTGTAGGCGATGCCGCCGCCCGAGCCGCCCATGGTAAAGGAGGGACGGATGATGCAGGGGAAACCGACCATCTGCTGCACGCCCCACGCCTCTTCCATGTTGTGGGCGATACCGGCGCGCGGGCACTCGAGGCCGATGCTCTTCATGGCGATGTCAAAGCGACGGCGATCTTCGGCCTTGTCGATGGCATCGGCAGTGGCGCCGATCATCTCGACACCGAACTCGGCCAGCACGCCGTGCTTCTCCAGATCCAGTGCGCAGTTGAGCGCAGTCTGGCCACCCATGGTGGGCAGGATGGCGTCCGGGCGCTCTTTCTTGATGATTTCGCGCACCACTTCCCAGGTAATGGGCTCGATGTAGGTGGCGTCCGCCATCTCCGGGTCGGTCATGATGGTGGCCGGGTTGGAGTTGACCAGAATGACGCGGTAGCCCTCCTCACGCAGGGCTTTGCACGCCTGGGCGCCGGAGTAGTCAAATTCGCAGGCCTGGCCGATGACGATGGGGCCGGCGCCGAGGATCAGGATGCTCTGAAGGTCGTTACGTTTTGGCATGAAACTCTTTCCTCTATTCCTTAGGCGCGATACTGCTTAATCAATTCAATAAAGTGGTCAAAGAGACCGGCACAATCGTGCGGGCCCGGGCTCGCTTCGGGGTGACCCTGGAAGCTGAAGGCCGGACGGTCGGTGCGATGGATGCCCTGCAGCGACCCGTCGAACAGGGAGACGTGGGTGGCACGCAGGCAATCCGGCAGGCTGTTCTCGTCTACCGCAAAGCCGTGGTTCTGGGCAGTGATCATCACGGTGTTGTCATCGAGGCTCTTCACCGGGTGGTTGGCACCGTGGTGGCCAAACTTCATCTTGACGGTCTTGGCACCGGAGGCCAGACCCAGCAGCTGGTGGCCCAGACAGATGCCAAATACCGGCGTGTTGGTATTGAGGAAAGCCTTGATGGCCTCGATGGCGTAGTCGCAGGGCTCGGGGTCGCCTGGGCCATTGGAGAGGAAGATGCCATCCGGGTTCATCGCCAGTACCTCGGCGGCCGGGGTCTTGGCGGGCACCACGGTCAGGCGGCAGCCACGGTCAACCAGCATCCGCAGGATGTTGCGCTTGACGCCAAAGTCATAGGCCACCACGTGGTATTTCAGCTGGTCGGCATCCGGGGTGACGTGCCCCTTGCCAAGCTGCCAGCTGCCTTCTGTCCAGTTGTACGCCTCACCAACCGTCACCTCTTTGGCCAAGTCCATCCCCTTCAGACCGGGGAAGGCGCGGGCCTGCTCGAGGGCGAACGCTTCATCTATCTGCTTGCCAGCCAGAATGCAGCCAGCCTGAGCGCCTTTCTCGCGCAGGATGCGGGTCAGTTTACGGGTGTCGATGTCGGCGATGCCAACGATGTTGTGAGACTTGAGGTATTCGGAGAGGGATTGCTGATTGCGGAAATTGGAGGCAAGTATCGGAAGGTCCCGGATGATCAATCCCTGAGCGTGGATTTGACTGGACTCTTCATCTTCGCTGTTGGTGCCGGTGTTGCCTATATGGGGGTAAGTGAGGGTGACTATCTGACGGGAATAAGAGGGATCGGTGAGGATTTCCTGATAGCCCGTCATCGACGTATTGAAAACCACTTCACCAACGGAACATCCCTCGGCGCCTATCGACACGCCTTTGAACACAGTTCCATCTTCCAGCACTAGCAATGCAGTGTGATTCAAGACAACCTCCAGTTATTTAGCTTTAAATTCAGCAATTTACCTGGGTGTTGCGGGCTCGGTTCCGGTCTTGGACAGGACTCGAACCCGGCAGATTTCTGGCAAATTGGGCGCATTCTACTTAAAAAAAGTGGCATTTCAACGTCTTTTCTCAGATGAAATGCATCTAAATTCAATAAACAAGCAACATTACCCATTATCTATGCACTCCATCGCTTTGCAACCCCCTCTCGCGAAAGAAAAGGAAAAACCACTACCAAAAGACGCGCCCAAGCCCGCAATAGCGACAAAAACCAACAAAAAACCCAATAAAAACAATTAGTTTATTTTTAAAATAAAAATGATTGTTGATGAATTTGACTTCTTTTTGGCGACAAAGCTGAACGGGAAAAATAGAAAACGTTTTTCTGTGTTTGAATTTTTAGTCTTTTTCGTGATGTGTAAAAAAATGGCTGCGCCAGCCATAAAGATGCTCAAATCCGTTACCTGGCGATGACATTCAGAAAGGAAAAATCTGGAGGATAAATCAATAATGCGATTTATAAGGCGTTTGGATGAAAAATTGCCACAAACCATCTTTTTACACAAACTCTGAACAGCAGACAGCAAAAACCCCGGCAAGCCGGGGTTCTTCACTGGATACAAGTCGCACAACCGTGCCGCACAGAGGCATCACTTGAGATTGAGCACGTCCTGCATGTCATAAAGACCGGCACCCTGCTGGCCAAGCCACTTGCCCGCCCGCACCGCACCGTTGGCGAAGGTCAGACGGCTGGAGGCCTTGTGGCTAATCTCCACCCGCTCGCCGATATCGGCAAACATGACGGTGTGCTCCCCCACCAGATCGCCGGCGCGGATGGTGGCAAAGCCGATGGTGTTGCGATCCCGCTCACCGGTGATCCCCTCGCGGCCATAGACGGCGCACTCCTTGAGATCGCGGCCCAGGGTTTTGGCGACCACTTCGCCCATGGAGAGCGCGGTGCCGGACGGCGCATCCACCTTGTGACGATGGTGCCCTTCGATGATCTCGATATCGGTATAGTCCCCCATCACCTTGGCAGCCTGCTCCAGCAGCTTGAACACCAGGTTGACCCCGACCGAGTAGTTGGAGGCGAACACGATACCGATCTGCTTGCCTGCCTCTTTCAGGGCGGCCTTGCCTGCCTCGTCAAAGCCGGTGGTGCCGATCACCATCTGCTTGTGGTGGGCCAGCGCAAAGGCCAGATTGGCCAGCGTCACCTCGGGGCGAGTGAAGTCGATGATAAGATCAAACTCATCGCGCACCTTGTCCAGGCTGTCGCTGATCGCCACCCCCAGATGGCCCAGCCCGTTGAGCTCACCGGCATCGAGACCGATCACCGCAGAGCCCGGCCGCTCCAGCGCTGCACCGACCACAACGCCATCGGCATGAGTAATGGCCTCCAGCAACACCTTGCCCATACGACCATTACAGCCCATCACGGCCACACGGATCGGATTGTCCATCTCCACCCTCTCATCTCTTTTATTATGGAAAGAGACCGTTTTACCAGCCCGCGCCCGCTTTGAAAAGCTCACTCTGCGCCACCACACCATCTCGACATATAAACGGAAATATTGGATAAATCAGAATATTTGACGGATTTAATCACACAGACAAAATCACCAAACAAAAACACCTATCCGTCTGGACGTCTATCTTGACCTTGCAGGGTTGACTCACTACTGTGGGCCCCCCAATGCGGCAGGATGCCCGCCCTGTTTTCCCCCCTATCTCTATCCGATACAGGTACAAAGCAGTTAATGACAGGAGGTCATTGTTCAATTTCAGAGGAACACATGATCCAGACTCAACCCAGTGCCAGGGCCTTGCTGCCACTTCTGGTTTTTCTCGCACTCTTTATCGGTACCGGTACCTGGCTGACCCTGCAGGGGGTCGAGTTCGCCTTCTATCAGCTGCCCGCCCCCGTGGCGGCACTGCCTGCCGTGATGCTCGCCCTGCTGCTTGGCAAAGAGGGCTTCAACAGCAATCTGGAGACCTTCTTCAAAGGGGTTGGCCACAGCAACATCATGGCGATGTGCCTTATCTATCTGCTGGCGGGCGCCTTTGCCAGCGTGGCCAAGGCCACCGGCGGGGTTGATGCCACCGTGGCGCTCGGTCTCTCCCTCATCCCCGGCTGGGCGCTGCTGCCCGGTCTGTTCCTTATCTCTGCCTTTATTGCTACCGCCATGGGTACCTCCATGGGCACCATAGGTGCCGTGGCCCCCGTTGCCCTGGGTGTGGCGCAGGCAGCCGGTATCGATCCGGTGCTGATGGCAGGTACCATTCTTTCTGGCGCCATGTTTGGCGATAACCTCTCCATCATCTCTGACACCACCATCGCTGCCACCCGCAGCCAGGGGTGCGAGATGAAGGACAAGTTCCGCGAGAACTTCAAGATTGCCGCCCCTGCTGCCATCGCGGTGATCCTGCTCTATCTGACCCTGGGGTCTGTGGGTGAAGCCCCTGCCAACGACACTGCCATCGAGCTGTTCAAGGTGATGCCTTACCTGCTCATTCTGGGGTTGGCGCTCGCTGGGGTGAATGTGTTCGTGGTGCTGGGGATCGGCATTCTGGCCGCCGGTGCGGTGGGCATGGTCAACGGCTACGCCATCGGTCAGTTCAGCAAGGATATCTATCAGGGCTTTACCGGCATGCAGGAGATCTTCCTGCTCTCCATGCTGATCGGCGGCCTCGGCGCCCTGATGGAGCGTCAGGGTGGTCTGGCCTGGATCAGCGAGCGCATCAGCGCCCTGATTGCACGTTTCACTCGAGAGCACAACGGCGAACAGAACGAGAAAGCGGCCGAGCTCGGCATCGCCGGGGTGGTGAGCCTCACCAACCTCTGCACCGCCAACAACACGGTAGCCATTATCGTCGCCAGCAAGGTGGCCCGGGATCTCGCCGAACACCACGGTGTAACCCCGCGCCGCGCCGCATCCATGCTGGATATCTTCTCCTGCGTGGTACAGGGTCTGATCCCCTGGGGCGCACAGGCGCTGCTGCTGGGCTCCATCTTCGCCCTGTCGCCGCTGGCGGTGGTGAGCATGAGTTTCTACCCGATGGCGCTCGCTGTGGCGGCACTGATTGCCGTGTTCGTGAAGCATCAGATGCGCAGCAAGGCTGACAAGTAACAGACCAGACGCTGGCGTGCTGAGATGCCATCAACAGGGGCCGCACCTTAGCCCTTGTTGATTCACTATCGGATACGCCAGCATTTATCCCACCGCCCCTTGGCATCAGCCGTTCGGGGCGAGTGTTCCCCTGTCACCCCCCCTTAACGTCCAGAGTGAATGTGCTAAGGTAGAGCGCGTTCAAGCCATCGATGCGCAGCTATACCAGAGGTTCCCCATGCATGAGTCCCAACCCGAACGTCAATCCCTGCGCCAACTGGTTCGTCAACGCCGCAAAAATCTGAGTCCGGCCGAGCAGCAAGCGGCGGCCCAACAGCTGCTGGCCCAGTTCAAGCAACACCCCGAGATCCTCGCCGCCAAGCGCATTGCCCTCTATCTGGCCAATGACGGGGAGATCAATCCCCTGCCCACCATCCACTGGCTGTGGGCCCAGCACAAAGAGGTCTACCTGCCGGTGCTCCACCCCTTTACCCCGGGTCACCTGCTCTTTTTGCGCTACACCGCCACCAGCCCCATGGTGCGCAACCGCTACGGCATCGAAGAGCCGGAGCTGGATATCCTGCAGGTGGTGCCCCACAGCACCCTTGACCTGATTTGCACCCCGCTGGTTGCCTTCGATGCCCAGGGCAATCGCCTTGGCATGGGCGGCGGCTACTACGATCGCACCCTCGCCATCTGGCATGAGCACAAACTGGGCCCCAAGCCACTCGGTATTGCCCACGACTGCCAGCAGGTGGATGCGGTCCCGCAAGAGGAGTGGGATGTGCCACTGCCCCAGATCATCACCCCGAGCTACTGCTGGCGCTTTGAATAGGCTGTTTTTGGCCGGCAACCCCGGCTTTGTGCGCGCAAACGCAGAATAAACAGGCAAACGATTTACCTATCACCGCTTTTTGCCCCGGAACGTGAGCAACAAGGTCGCGACGGGGTACAGGGTTGGATATAATGCGCCCGCTTTTTTCTTAAGGAACGATCATGACTCAAGATGAAATGAAGAAGGCGGCCGGTTGGGCTGCGCTCAAGTATGTGGTTCCCGGCACCATCGTCGGGGTGGGTACCGGCTCTACCGTCAACCACTTTATCGACGCGCTGGCGACCATGAAGGACGAGATCAAGGGGGCGGTATCCAGCTCCGTGGCCTCCACCGAGCGCCTCAAGGGCTTCGGCATCACCGTGTATGATCTCAACGAGATCGACGCCCTCTCCGTCTATGTGGATGGCGCCGACGAGATCAACGGCACCCGCGACATGATCAAGGGCGGTGGCGCGGCCCTGACCCGCGAGAAAATTGTTGCCGCCGTGGCTGACAAGTTCATCTGCATCATCGACAACACCAAAACCGTCGAGGTGCTGGGCCAGTTCCCGCTGCCGGTGGAAGTGATCCCGATGGCCCGCGAATACGTGGCCCGCGAAATCCGCAAACTGGGTGGCAACCCGGTCTGGCGTGAAGGGGTGGTCACCGACAACGGCAACCACATTCTGGATGTGAAAGGCATGGCCATTACCGACGCCAAGGCGCTGGAAGTGCAGCTCAACGCCATCGTAGGCACCGTCACCAACGGCCTGTTCGCCGCCCGTGGCGCCGATGTGGTCCTGATCGGTACGCCGGATGGCGTGATTACCCAGTAATCCCGACCCCGATGGCACAGTGCAGCGGCATAGTCCCTCGTCCGCCATCGCCACTCTGCCCGTTCTGGAGCAGCAGCGGCGTTGATTGGCCCCCGGGATGGGATACTGACCCAAACATTGCACTGTGAATAAATGACGGCGCCTGATGGCGCCGTTTTTATTTATCCCTCAACAAGTTGCATACGGATGTTTACAACAATCGTTGATAACTTCAAAGAATTTGACTTTCGTCACAAATATTCCCTCTCCCAAACGTTTTTGCTACTTTACGGTTTTCTTCGCACACCAAATCTGCACTTACGTTTGCACATACAGAGGGATCGTCATGACTGCCAAGTTTTCGTTGGACAAGGATAAAATCAAGGTTCTGCTGCTGGAGGGAGTCCATCCCAACACCGTAGAGACCTTTCGTGCCGCAGGTTACACCAGTGTGGAGTATCTGAAGACCTCTCTCTCCGAAGAGGAGCTGATCGAGCAGATCCGCGACGTTCATTTCATCGGGCTGCGCTCCCGCACCCAGATCACCGAGAAGGTACTCGACGCCGCCAACAAGCTGGTCGCCATCGGCTGCTTCTGCATCGGCACCAACCAGGTCGAGCTGGAAGCGGCCCAGATCCGCGGCATTCCGGTCTTCAACGCCCCCTTCTCCAACACCCGCTCGGTCGCCGAGCTGGTACTGGGTGAGATCCTGCTGCTGCTGCGCGGCATCCCCGAGAAAAACGCCAAGTGCCATCGCGGCGTGTGGGAAAAACTGGCCAATCGCTCGGTGGAAGCGCGCGGCAAGAAGCTTGGCATCATCGGCTATGGCCACATCGGTACCCAGCTTGGCATCATCGCCGAGAGCATCGGCATGAAGGTTTATTACTACGATATCGAGAACAAGCTCTCGCTGGGTAACGCCATTCAGGTGCCGAGCATGATCGAGCTGCTCAATATGTCTGACGTCATCAGCCTGCACGTGCCGGAGACCGCCTCCACCAAGAACATGATCGGTGCCGAGCAGCTGCGGATGATGAAACCGGGCGCCATCTTCATCAACGCCGCCCGCGGTACCGTGGTGGATATCGACGCGCTGGCAGACGTCATCAAGAGCGGCCATATCGCCGGCGCCGCCATCGACGTCTTCCCGGTCGAGCCCAAGTCCAATGACGAGGAGTTCCAAAGCCCGCTGCGTGGGCTGGAGAACGTCATCCTTACCCCGCACATCGGTGGCACCACCCATGAAGCGCAGGAGAACATCGGGCTGGAAGTGGCCAACAAGCTGGTCAAATACTCCGACAACGGCTCCACCCTCTCCGCCGTCAACTTCCCGGAGGTGTCGCTGCCGGGCCACAAGGGCTCCAGCCGCCTGCTGCACATTCACCGCAACCAGCCGGGCGTGATGAACAAGATCAACCAGATCTTCGCCGAAGAGGGGATCAACATCGCCGGTCAATACCTGCAGACCAGCAGTCATATCGGTTACGTGGTGATCGACGTGGAGACCGAGCACAGCGAGAAGGCGCTCGCCAAGCTCAAGGAGATCAGCGGCACCATCCGCGCCCGCATCCTGCACTGATTAACCTGCAGAGCCACCCAGCAAAAAGCCCGTCGTGATGACGGGCTTTTTTATGATGCGATGCTCAACGCACGTCCGCGTCTTGGCGCTTTTGCCCCCTTCTCCCCTCGCGGGAGAAGGGTTGGGGATGAGGGGCAGAAGATTCAACCCTCACCCTGCCCTCTCCCGGAGAGAGGGTGCAAACGCACCCGCAAGATATGTGATCTACCACCAGCCCAACAGATTGCGGCCTACCAGCGCGCCCCAAACCAGCGCATTGAGGGCCAGCGCGATAAACACCGCAGCAGAACCGAGATCCTTGGCGCGGCCGGAGAGCTCGTGATGCTCGGAGCCAACCCTGTCAACCACGGCTTCGATGGCGGAGTTGAGGATCTCGACGATCACCACCAGCCAGCTGATGACGATAAGCAGCAGGATCTGGTTGAGAGAATCCCCCAGCCAGAAGGCCAGTGGCATCAGCAACAGGATCAGCATCAGCTCCTGCCGAAACGCCGCCTCATTAATCCAGGCTGACTTGAGCCCCTTGATGCTGTAACCGGTTGCGTTGATGATGCGGGTGACCCCGGTTGCCCCTGGCTTTGCCACGCTATCTACCTCATTTGGAATCGATTTTGGCCTCACATCCTATCAGAGCCCCCCAAGGTTTCAATCAGGGGACTTTTGCTTTATTTTATCTCTTTGCTTTTTCGCCCCTTGCGGCTGACACCACCCACTCGAGACTTGAGTTGTATGTCCATTCACACAGATGAATTGCGCACCCGTCGCCTGGAGTCACTGATCACTCCGAGCGAGCTCGCACACGCGTTTCCGATCACCGATACCATTGCCCAGAATCTGCTGGATGCCCGTCGCGAAGTGGAAGCCATTCTGGCCGGAGACGATCAGCGCCTGCTGGTCATCGTCGGCCCCTGCTCTATCCATGATCCCGCTGCTGCTCGCGAGTATGCCCTGCGTCTCAATGCCCTGCGCGAGCAGTACAAAGAGAGCCTCTGCATCGTGATGCGCACCTACTTCGAGAAGCCGCGCACCATCGTCGGCTGGAAGGGGCTGATCAACGATCCACGCCTCGATGGCAGTTTCGACGTCAACGAAGGGCTGAAACTGGCGCGCAAGCTGCTGGTCGATATCAATGAGCTCGGCATGCCTACCGCCACCGAATTCCTCGATATGGTGACCGGCCAGTATATTGCCGACCTCATCACCTGGGGCGCCATCGGCGCGCGCACCACCGAATCCCAGGTACACCGCGAGATGGCTTCGGCCCTCTCCTGCCCGGTCGGCTTCAAGAACGGCACCGACGGCAATACCCGTATCGCCATCGATGCGGTGCGCGCCGCCCGCCACAGCCACATCTTCTATTCGCCGGACAAGGACGGCAAGATGACCATCTACCGCACCGCCGGTAACCCCTTTGGTCATGTGATCCTGCGTGGTGGCCACCGACCGAACTACGACACCGCCAGTGTCGATGAAGCGTGTGAAGCGTTGGCCGATGTGGGCCTGCCGGAGCGTCTGGTGGTCGATTTCAGCCACGGCAACAGCATGAAGGATCACCGCCGTCAGCTGCTGGTGGCGCAAGATATCTGCGATCAGCTGCGCCGCGGCCGCACCGGCATCGCCGGTATCATGGCCGAGAGCTTCCTGGTGGAAGGGCGTCAGGATGTGGAGAACGGCTGCGCCGCCACCTTTGGCCAGAGCATCACCGATGCCTGCCTGTCGTGGAACGACACCGAAACCCTGCTGGCCATGCTGGCAGAGGCGGCGCAGGTGCAGTTGAACAAAGCAAACCTGCGGTAACGGCTGCGTCATCACCCTTCGGCCAGAGCATCACAGATGCCTGCCTGTCAGGGAGCGACACCGAAACCCTGCTGGCCATGCTGGCAGAAGCAATGCCGGTACGTCTGAGCAAACAGGCTTGCACTGCGAAGAAAACCAAAAGGGGCCGGTATTGTTGATACCGGCCCCTTCTTCTTGCTGTCGGCCGATTACGCTTCGCTAATCGACCCTACACGCGCACTCTTTCCTATACCCCGCTTATAAACTGGGCATAAACCAGACTCGGCCAGCGGCTTCGATGCGGTCGGTGCGGATCTGGAATACCTGCGCCAGTAGCGCCTCATCCACCAGCTCGACGCCCCCTTCGCGCACCACGGCGCCCTGTTGCAGACAGAGGATGCGGTCGGCCCAGTCGATGGCCAGATTGATATCGTGGATGGCGAGCACTACCAACAAACCCTGAGCGGCGAGGGTTTTCAGCAACCGCAACAGCGCCAGCTGATGATGCAAGTCGAGCCCCGCCAGCGGCTCGTCCAGCAGCAGCACCTTGCCGGTCGGATTGAGGCTCGGCCACACCTGCAGCAGGGTGCGGGCAATCAGTACCCGCTGCTGCTCGCCTCCCGACAAGCGGCTGAAATCACGTGCCAGCAAAGCCTCCAGCTCCAGGGCCTCGCACAGCGCCCCGATCGCCTCGTTCTGTCTGGCGGACGCAACCCCCTGACCGAGCCCCAGGCTCAACACCTGAAACACCGGAATATGAAACAACTGAGGCTGGCGCTGGGGCAACATGGCACGCCGTTTGGCAAGCTCCGGCCAACTCAGGTCAGTGAGCACTTCCCCCCCCAGCAGCACGGCGCCATCGGCGGGCAAGATCCCCGCCAACGCGCCGAGCAGGGTCGACTTGCCACTGCCATTGGGGCCGAGCAGAGCCACCAGCTGGCCGCCATGCCAGCGCAGATCGAGGGGGGAGAGCCGCCCGGCAATGGCGAGTGCACGCGCCTCCAGCAACGTGTCAGCAGCAAGAGCAGCAACAGAGATGGGATCAGCAGGCGACATCGGCATCTAGCCTCAACAACGGGTAAATAAGGAGACTGCGCGCCCCGACCAAATCATGCAGATATTCATGCAGCACCATCGGCAGTTTGCCTCAATAGCAGGTAGATAAAGAGCGGCGCCCCCACCGAGGCGGTGATGACGCCGATGGGCAACTCACCGGCACTGAGTGCCGAGCGGGCTAACAGATCGGCCGCCAGCAGCAGGGCCCCGCCGCCGAGCGCCGAGGCGGGCAGCAGGAAGCGCTGATCGCTGCCGCCACAGAGCCGCAGCAGATGGGGCACCACCAGCCCGACAAAACCGATCACGCCGCACAGCGACACCGCCACACCGGTAAGCAGGCAGACCGCCAGCACCAGCCGCACCCGCATCCTGTCCACATCCATCCCCATCAGGCGGGCCTGGGTCTCCCCCAGCAGCAACTGTTGCAGCGCCTTGCCCTGCCAGCATAGCCAGCTCAGAGTGAGCGGCAGCACCAGCCACCACCAGCCGAACTGCTGGCTGCCGTAAGAGAGGCTGCCCATCATCCAGAACATGAATTCACGCAAGGAGCCGTCGTCGGCAAAGTACATCAGCCAGGTCATGGCGGCATTGGTGAGAATACCGATGGCCACGCCAAACAGCAGCAAGCGGGCATGGCCGAGACGAGCACGGCGAGCCAGCCGAATGAGCAGCATGGTGACCAGCAAGGCGCCACCAAAGGCCGCCAGCGACAGCCCCCAGCCTGGCAAATATAAGCCTAGGGATTTGGCCACCGCCATCGCCACCATAGCGGCCAGTCCTGCTCCGCTCGAAACGCCAAGTAGCCCGGGCTCCGCCACCGGATTGTGCAGCATCACCTGCAGCACGGCGCCGCCACAGGCGAGCGCTGCGCCTGCCAGCAGGGCCAGCAGGGCACGCGGCAGCCGCAGCTCCAGCAGGATGCGCTGTTCGAGATCGCCAAGGGGCTGCCAGGGCAGCAGCACAAACTCGCCCCAGATGAGGGAGAAGAGAAACAGCAACAGGGTCAACAGCGTCAGGCCACAGAGCCAGCGCCGCTGCCAGCGCTGCTGGCGGGCGATAAGGGAGAGGTACAAGGATGATCCCCGACAATAACTAGGCTTTATCCCCGGCCCTGTCGCAGAGCCGGGGGAAAGCAGGAAAAGGGCATGATAACAGCGGCTTGCCACCCAAGGTCAAGGCTGGTAACGCTTGGCCATCACGCTTATCTCGCCACTGGCCACCAGATTTTGCAGCGCCACCAACAAGGGCTGGCGCAGCGACTGGTGAGGTGAGTGCTTGCTCATCCCCAGATAGAGGGTCACCGGACTAGCGGGGCGGTAGTCCGCCTTACTCACCCGGTTGGCATTTCCCTGACTCAGGGCATAGTCCACCTGACAGTCGGTGCCAATCATCAACGGCAGGTGACCGCGCTGCACCATGCGCAGCAACTGCTCCTCGGTGGGCACCCCGTGCTTGTCGAGACGACTGTCAGAGTTGAAGGGCTCAAAGTAGGCGGAGTTGAGCACATAGCCCACCTTCACCCCCTGCAAATCGTTGTATTGGTGGATCCGGGCCACATTGACCGGCTGACCATAAAACGCGGGCCAGCACTGGTAGTAGGCAGGCAGCAGATAGTCGATGAACTGCGCCCGCTCGGTGGTATAGGCGAGGCCAATCATCAGATCGACCCGACCGGTCTGCATCTGCTTGAGCGCCCGTCCCCAGGGCATCCGTTTCACCTTGAAGCGAATGCCACTGCGGCTCTCCAGCTGTTGCAGAATATCCATGTCCAGTCCGTAAAACCGGCCATCCGGTTGCAGGATACGAAACGGCGGCCACAGATCGGTGGCCACCGTCAGCGTCGGGGTCGCTCGCACCGGCATGGCAAATAACAGTAACAACGCTATCCAACTTAACTTGCCCATCCCGTCGCATACCTCGCACGGCCCGATCCTGTTGGTTAAAAATACCCTTCCGCACCACGTATGAAAACCCGTAGTTCAGGGATAAAATGCGCCGGATTTTAAAGGAGAACCCTATGAACCCGATTTTCGCCAGTATCGGCCTGCTGCTATGCAGCAACGTCTTCATGACATTCGCCTGGTACGCTCATCTCAAGAGCATGAACCACAAACCCTGGATCATTGCCGCCCTGGTGAGCTGGGGCATCGCCCTGTTCGAATACCTGTTGCAGGTGCCCGCCAACCGCATCGGCCATACGGTGATGAGCGTGGGGCAACTGAAAATCCTGCAAGAGGTGATCACCCTCACCGTATTCGTCCCCTTCTCTATCTTCTATCTCAAGGAAGATCTGAAATGGGACTACCTCTGGGCAGGGCTCTGCATTATGGGTGCGGTCTTTTTTGTCTTTCGCGAGAAACTGACCGGCGCCTGACGCTGTACACTCAATATCATCCCGCTCATGGCATCTCATTGATAGACGAGGCAAAAAAATGGAATTGCGAGACATGTTACAGATCCTGGCCAAGCAGGATGGCTCAGACCTCTATCTGTCGACCGGCGCCCCTCCCTGCGCCAAGTTCAACGGCGGCCTGCGCCCCCTGAATGAAACGCCGCTGGAGCCGGGAGAAGTGGCACGGATCGCCGCCGAGATCATGGATGGCGAGCAGAAACTGCAGTTTGACAAGGAGCTGGAGATGAACCTCGCCATCTCCCTGCCCCAGATCGGCCGCTTTCGGGTCAACATCTTCAAGCAGCGCAACGAAGTCTCCCTGGTAGCGCGCAACATCAAGACTGAAATCCCCCGCTTTGAAGACCTGAAACTCCCGCCGGTGCTGCTCGACACCATCATGGAGAAACGGGGTCTGGTGCTGTTTGTCGGCGGCACTGGCTCGGGTAAATCGACCTCGCTGGCGGCCCTTATCGACCATCGCAACCGCAACAGCGGCGGCCACATCATCACCATCGAAGATCCGGTGGAGTTCGTCCACCGCCACCGCAAGAGCATCATCAACCAACGGGAGGTGGGGGTGGATACCCGCAGCTTCCACGCCGCGCTGAAAAACACCCTGCGTCAGGCACCGGACGTGATCCTTATCGGTGAAATTCGCGATCGCGAAACCATGGAGCATGCGCTGGCCTTCTCCGAAACCGGCCACCTTGCCATCTCCACCCTGCACGCCAACAACGCCAACCAGGCGCTGGATCGCATCATCAACTTCTTCCCCGAGGAGCGCCGCCCGCAGCTGCTCAACGATCTGGGCAACAACCTCAAGGCCTTTGTCTCCCAGCGGCTGGTGAAAACCACCGATGGCGGCCGCCGGGCCGCGGTGGAGATCATGCTCGGCACCCACACCATCCGCGACATGATCAAGCGCGGCGAGTTTGGTGGCCTCAAGGAGGTGATGGAGAAATCCAAGGCCCTTGGCATGGTCACCTTCGACAGTGCCCTGTTTGATCTGGTGGTGGAAGGGGTGATCGAGGAGGAAGAGGCGGTGAAGAACGCCGACTCGGCCAACAACCTGCGCCTCAAGATCAAGCTGTGGAAGGAGAAGGGACAGATTGCCAGCAGCAGCGATGCCACCGGCTGGAGCCTCGAACCCACCAAGGACGAGAAGGACGATATGTTCTAATCTGCCACCAGCGAGAACCCCGGGCCTGCCCGGGGTTCTCTTTTATCCGGCACACCCCATCCGGTTTATCCGCTCACCCCGCACAGATCACTGCCCTTCAGCACCAGCGGCGAACGCGCTGGCAATAATCCATATACTCGTCGCCGAAGTGAGCGCGCAGCAGCCGCTCCTCCGGCAGGATCTGGAAACGGGTCAACCAGGCCACCAGCACGATCGGCCCAGCCCACACCCAAACTCCACCGAGATAACAGCCCCAGGCGGACAGCCAGCAGAGCAGCCCCAGATACATGGGATTGCGGCTGAAGCGATAGACGCCACAGGTCACCAGACGACTGGTGTGCTGAGGCCTGGTGGGGCTGACCGTGGTCTGATGGTGGCGAAACCGTTGCAGGGCGCCAAAGCCCATGATGACCCCTACCACGACCAGCGCAGCCATCAGCACCATTGCCCAGATACCGGGCTGGCTCTCCCCTCTTAGCCACCACATGATTCCCGCACAGAGCAGGAAGATCAGCGGTGGTGGCAAACGTAACTCAAGATTGACCATTTTCTTCCCCTGACAAGTGTCAGCCGACCCCGTGTTGCGGTAGACTCCCAACCAGTCAGCGCCTGTTGAGAGTGACAAAGATCATAATAATAACAACAAGTTGTCGTTAGACCACAGCCAATGTTGACGCTCTCATCCAAACTATCCAACGCGAACAACAAAAAGGAATCACCATGCACAAGAAAACGCTATTGGCCACCCTGATCTTCGGCCTGCTCGCGGGCCAAGCCGTTGCGGCTCCCTATCAGCCCCTTGCGACGGATCATCGCAACGGTCAGGAGCAAACCGCCAGCAACGCCTGGTTGGAAGTGGATCTGGGCGCCTTCGAACACAATATCCAGACCCTCAAGGATCGCCTCGGCGACAAGGGTCCGCAGATCTGCGCCATCATGAAGGCCGACGCCTATGGTCATGGCATCGACCTGCTGGTCCCCTCCGTGGTCAAGGCCAATATCCCCTGCATCGGCATCGCCAGCAACGAAGAGGCCCGCGTCGCCCGCGAGAAGGGCTTTACCGGCCGTCTGATGCGGGTGCGTGCCGCCACCCCAGCCGAAGTGGAGCAGGCGCTGCCCTACAAGATGGAAGAGCTGATCGGCAGTCTGGTGAGTGCCCAGGGGATCGCCGACATCGCCCAGCGCCACCACACCAATATTCCGGTACACATAGGTCTCAACTCTGCCGGCATGAGCCGCAACGGCATCGACCTGCGTCTGGCCGATGCCAAGCAGGATGCGCTGGCCATGCTCAAGCTCAAGGGGATCACCCCTGTCGGCATCATGACCCACTTCCCGGTGGAGGAGAAAGAGGATGTCAAGATGGGGCTGGCCCAGTTCAAACTGGACTCCCAGTGGCTGCTGGAAGCGGGCAAGCTGGATCGCAGCAAGATCACCATCCACGCCGCCAACTCCTTCGCCACCCTGGAAGTGCCGGACGCCTACTTCGACATGGTGCGCCCGGGTGGCCTGCTCTACGGTGACTCCATCCCCTCCTACACCGAATACAAGCGGGTGATGGCATTCAAGACCCAGGTCGCCTCGGTCAACCACTACCCGGCCGGCAACACCGTCGGCTATGACCGCACCTTCACCCTCAAGCGCGACTCCTGGCTCGCCAACCTGCCGCTGGGCTACTCCGATGGCTACCGCCGTGCGCTCAGCAACAAGGCCTATGTGCTGATCCAGGGTCAAAAGGTGCCGGTGGTCGGCAAGACCTCCATGAACACCATCATGGTGGACGTCACTGATCTCAAAGGGGTGAAACCCGGTGATGAGGTGGTGCTGTTTGGCCGTCAGGGCGAGGCCGAAGTGAAACAGGCGGATCTGGAAGAGTACAACGGCGCCCTGTTGGCGGACATGTACACCATCTGGGGCTACACCAACCCCAAAAAGATCAAACGCTAATCACGCGATATGAAAAAAGGGCTCTCTATGGAGCCCTTTCTGTTACTACTTCATTGTCTGCCGCGCTCAAGCGGCTTTTTTACGGGTCACAAACAGACTCAGCCCCATGGATGCCAGCAGGATCAGCGCGACTACGCCCAGTGCGATGTCACTCAGGGGGATCTTGAACAGACCCCACCGAGATGATTGGAGTCGCTTCACGCCGCCTTTTTACGGGTCACAAACAGACTCAGCCCCATGGATGCCAGCAGGATCAGCGCAACTACACCCAGTGCAATGTCACTCAGGGGGATCTTGAACAGACCCCACCGAGATGATTGAGGCCGCTTCACGCCGCCTTTTTGCGGGTCACAAACAGACTCAACCCCATGGATGCCAGCAGGATCAACGCAACTACGCCCAATGCAATGCCGGTCGGGATCTTGAAGATATCCAGCAGCAGCATCTTGACCCCGATAAACATCAGGATCAGCGCCAGACCGTACTTCAGCAGGGCAAAGCGATCAGCCACACCGGCCAGCAGGAAGTACATGGCACGCAGACCCATGATGGCGAAGATGTTGGAGGTCAGCACGATGAAGGGATCCGTAGTCACCGCGAAGATGGCCGGGATACTGTCCACCGCGAAGATGAGGTCGCTCACCTCCACCAGCACCAGAATGAGCAGCAGCGGAGTGGCATAACGCACACCGTCGCGCCAGACGAAGAACTTCTCCCCTTCCAGGGTCTCGGTCACCTTGAAGCGACGGCGCATCCAGCCCAGCAGCGGGTTGTTGGCCAAGTCAGGCTCCTTGTCGGCCGCCCACAGCATCTTGGCACCGGTCAGCAGCAAGAAGGCGCCGAACAGATAGAGGATCCAGTGGAACTGCTCGATGAGCCAGCTGCCCGCGAACACCATACCGGCACGCATCACGATGGCACCCAGTACCCCGTACAGCAGCACCCGGCGCTGCAGCTCGGCCGGAATAGCAAAGTAGCCAAACAGCATCAGCCAGACGAAGACGTTGTCCACCGCCAGCGCTTTCTCGATAAGGTAGCCGGTAAGGAACTCCAGCCCTTTCTGGTTGGCGATTTCACGGCCTGCGCTGTGATCCAGCCAGAGCCAGATCGCGAGGTTGAAGAGCAGGGCCACACTGATCCAGATGAGGGACCAGACACCCGCCTCTTTGAGAGACACCTTGTGTGACTTGCCGCCACCAACAAAGCGTATGTCTATCCATAACAGGACCAGCACTATGCTGAAGAAACCGGTCCACATCCACCATTCACCCATTTTCACTTCTCCCAAAAACGACAAAACCCACGACCGAGAGGCGTGGGTTTGCGTTTGGAGCAGATACACCTTGCCTCTCGGCAAGGTCTCACTTACAGCTGATTTTCATCAACTGCCCGGCTGCCGGGTGCACTGCAGGATATGGGTGCACCGTAATGACGACAAACCGGCGAGAAGTTACTCCCCTTGTGCGGCGGATATTAACAGCGGGAAAAGATAACGCCAAGAGGCATCTTCACTGTCGTCAAAAATAAATCGGGGCTCCATCAAGGAGCCCCGTAAACAAGTTCAAGATATCCCCATCAGAGCGGATCGACCTTGAGGCAGGAGACCCCGTGATCGAAATTCCCCTCCAGCACGGGCCGGGTCTTGGCGCACTCGGGGCCTGCCACCGGGCAGCGAGTACGGAACACGCAACCGGACGGTGGATTCATCGGTGAGGGCAAGTCCCCCTCCAGGATCTGGATCACCTTGTTGCGCTCCAGCTCCGGGTCCGGGATCGGCACCGCTGACATCAGCGCCTTGGTGTAAGGGTGCAACGGATTGGCGAAGATCTCCTTGCGGGTTCCCAGCTCGACGGCGTTGCCCAGATACATCACCAGCACCCGATCGGAGATATGTTTGACCACCGACAGATCGTGAGCGATGAAGATGAGCGACAGCCCCATCTCCTTTTGCAGCGACTTGAGCAGGTTGACCACCTGCGCCTGAATGGAGACATCGAGCGCCGAGACCGGCTCGTCACAGATGATCATCTTGGGCTCGAGGATCAGCGCCCGGGCAATCCCGATCCGCTGGCACTGGCCGCCGGAGAACTCGTGCGGGTAGCGGTTGACCAAGTTGGGCAACAGCCCCACCTTGCTCATCATGGCGCGCACCTTCTCCTTCACCTCTTCCCGTGGCAGCTTCGGGTAGAAGGTGATGAGCGGCTCGGCGATGATGTCGCCGATGGTCATGCGCGGGTTCAACGAGGCCAGCGGGTCCTGGAAGATCATCTGGATCTCTTTGCGCTTCTCGCGCAGGGCATTCTGGTCAAGCTTGGTGAGGTCATCGCCGAGCCACACCACCTTGCCATCGGTGGCCGGTACCAGACCGATGATGGCGCGGGCAAAGGTCGACTTGCCGCAGCCGGACTCGCCTACGACTCCCAGGGTCTCCCCTTCGTAGAGACGCATGGTCACGCCATCGACTGCTTTCAGATCAGACGGCTTGGCCCAGGGCCACGCCTTGCCACTCTTGATACTGAAGTGGACCTTGAGGTCAGACACTTCCAACAGCAATTTTTTGTCGGCACCCATTTAGTTGGCCCCCTTGTTGATGGCATCCGAAACCCAGTGGCAAGCACGCTCCCGACCGTCGTTGAACGGGGTCAGGATCGGTGACTGCTGGCCGCAAATCTCGCTGACCCGGTGGCAACGCTCCTGGAAGGGGCAGCCGGTCGGCAGACGCAGCAGGTTGGGCGGATTGCCCGGGATGGTGGGCAGCACTTCCCCTTCGGTATCGAGACGGGGAATGGCGCGCAGCAAGCCTTCGGTGTAGGGGTGGCTCGGGCGATAGAAGATATCGTCTACCTTGCCGTACTCCATGGTACGACCGGCATACATCACCAGCACCTTGTTGCAGATACCGGCAACCACGCCAAGGTCGTGGGTGATCATGATGATGGCGGTGTTGAACTCGCGCTTGAGCTCGTTCATCAGGGTCATGATCTGGGCCTGTACAGTCACGTCGAGCGCTGTGGTCGGCTCATCGGCGATCAGCAATTGCGGCCGGCAGAGCAGCGCCATGGCGATCATCACCCGCTGACGCATGCCGCCGGAGAACTCGTGGGGATACATCCCCATCCGCTTGCGCGCTTCGGGAATTTTCACCGCATCGAGCATCCGCACCGACTCTTCGAACGCTTCCGCCTTGCTTACCCCTTTGTGCAGCATCAGCACTTCCATCAGCTGATCCTTCACCTTCATGTAGGGGTTCAGCGAGGTCATGGGGTCCTGAAAGATCATGGCGATCTTCTCGGAGCGGATCTTGTTGAGCTTGGACTCCGGCAGGTTGAGGATCTCCTCCCCCTGAAACTTGGCGGAACCGGTAATAATGCCGTTTTTGGCCAGCAGGCCCATGATGGCAAAGGCAGTCTGGGACTTGCCAGAGCCTGACTCACCCACGATCCCCAGGGTCTCGCCCGCGGCGAGGGAGAAGTTGAGGTCGTTGACCGCCACCACATTGCCGTCCGGGGTCTTGAACTCGACCCGCAGATCTTTCACATCCAGTAACTTCATATAAAAACTCCTTATCGATCTTTCGTGATGCTTTCCTGTCGATCCGATGCTCGATTAACGATCTTTCGGATCGAGGGCGTCACGCAGACCATCCCCGAGGAAGTTGAAGCAAAACAGGGTCACCACCATAAAGCAGGCGGGGAACAGCAGTTGCCAGATGGCCACTTCCATCGACTTGGAGCCTTCATCCAGCAGGGCACCCCAGCTGGTCATCGGTTCCTGAACACCAAGGCCCAGGAAACTCAGGAAGGATTCAAACATGATCATGCCCGGCACCAGCAAGGTGGCGTAAACGGCCACGAT
Organism: Aeromonas sp. QDB11; assembly: GCF_027705265.1. NCBI lineage: Bacteria > Pseudomonadati > Pseudomonadota > Gammaproteobacteria > Aeromonadales > Aeromonadaceae > Aeromonas > Aeromonas sp. QDB11. Next base: position 25,685 of record NZ_JAPDBM010000024.1, read on the forward strand.
ACCGAGTACGTTCGGTACGATGTGACGGGTGATGATCTTCCACTTGGAGACGCCACAGACGTGGGCCGCCTCGATAAACTCCTTGCTCTTGAGACTCAGGGTCTGGCCGCGCACGATCCGCGCCATGTCGAGCCAGCTCACCGCCCCGATGGCGATAAAGATGAGCGCCAGATTGCGACCAAAGAAGGTGACCAGCATGATGACGAAGAACATGAAGGGGAAGGCGTTGAGGATCTCCAGTACCCGCATCATCAGGCTGTCGACCCGACCACCGATAAAGCCGGAGGCCGCGCCATACAGGGTGCCGATGATGACCGCCACCATGGCGCCCATGATGCCGACCATCAGGGAGATACGGCCGCCCAAGAGGGTACGCACAAACAGATCGCGCCCCAGACTGTCGGTGCCGAAGTAGTGACCCGCTTCCATATCCGGCGGCGACTGCATCGCACCCCAGTCCGGATCGTCAAAGGTGTATTGGGACAGATGGGGGCCAAAGATGACCGCCAGACCGATGATGGTCAGAATGATCAGGCTGGTCAGTGCCGCCTTGTTGCGCAGGAAACGGCGACGGGCATCCTTCCACAGGGAGCGCCCCTCCACCACTTCTACTTTTTGCGCGAACGCCTCGACGGCATCGCGTTTTTCAGTTGAAACAACCATGATGAACTCCCGAATTAGTAACGGATCTTGGGATCGATAAAGGCGTAGAGAATATCGACCACAGCGTTAAAGGTGATGGTGAGGGCGCCGACCAGAATGGTCAGACCGAGCACCATGGAGTAATCACGGTTAAGGGCACCGTTGACGAACAGCTGACCGATCCCCGGCAGGCCGAAGATGGTCTCGATCACCACGGAACCTGTGATGATGCCGACAAAGGCCGGGCCCAGATAGGAGACCACCGGCAGCATGGCCGGACGCAGCGCGTGTTTCAGGATGATATGGCGCAGCGGCAAGCCCTTGGCACGGGCGGTACGGATGAAGTTGGAGTTCATGGTCTCGATCATGCTGCCCCGCATGATCCGCGAGATCGCGGAGATGTAGTACATCATCATGCCAAACACCGGCAGCACCATAAACTGCACACCGCCACCCTGCCAGCCACCGGCAGGGAACCAGCCCAGATGAATACTGAAAAACAGCACCAGCAAGGGCGCCAGCACAAAGCCCGGTATCACCACCCCGGCCATGGCCGACGACATCAGCAGATAGTCGATGATGGTGTTCTGTTTCAGGGCAGCAATGGTGCCGAAGGTGACCCCCAGCAGCACGGCGAAGAAGAAGGCCGCGGTCCCGATCTTGGCAGACACAGGCAACGCCTGACTCACCAGATCATTGACGGTGAAATCCTTGTATTTGAAAGAGGGCCCCAAATCACCCTGCACCAGGTTACCCAGGTAGGTGAGATATTGCATGCCAATGGGTTTGTCGAGCCCGTATTTGGCCTCGATGTTGGCGATGACTTCGGGGGGCAGTGAGCGCTCGCTGGTAAAGGGGTTACCCGGGGCGAAACGCATCATAAAGAAAGAGACGGTGATCAAGACCAGCAGAGTCGGGATCGCTTCCAATAGCCGTTTAAAAATGAATTTCAACATAGACATTACCTGTCCTGAACTGCTTCCAAATGGTCGCGGTTGTAATAAAGGCCCGCCGTCTGGCGGGCCCTGCTTGTTATGCGACTTGTTGCTTTAAATCAGTGAGCAATGATGTACATATCTTTGCTGTAGAGGTTATCCAGCGGGTTGGCCGGGTAGCCGCCTACATAGGGTTTGACCATACGGGCAGTCACGTACTGGTAGATGGGCGCAATCGGCATGTCCTTGGCCAGGATCTCTTCAGCCTGGACGTAGAGCTTGTTGCGGGCAGCCACATCGACCTGATCACGGGACGAATCCATCAGCTTGTCGAACTCCGGATTGGAGTACTTGCCGTCGTTGTTGCCGTGGGTGGTCTGCATCAGATCCAGCATGGACGAGGCTTCGTTGTAGTCGGCGATCCAGCCGGCACGACCTACGTCAAACTGACCCTGTTTCTTGGTTTCCAGGTAAGTTTTCCACTCCTGGTTGACCAGGCTCACCTGCACGCCCAGCTTCTTCCACATGGAGGCAACGGCCACAGCCACTTTCTTGTGGTTGTCGTCGGTGTTGTAGAGCAGCTCGAACTTCAGCGGCTTGCTGGCATCGAAACCGGCCTCTTCCAGCAGCGCCTTGGCCTTGGCATCACGCTCGGCCTGAGTCATCTTCGACCACTCGGGGGCGACCGGCTTGAAGCCATCGACGAAGTCCGGCACCAGGGTGTAACCCGGCGTCTGACCCTGACCCATCACCTTGTCGGCGATCACGTTACGATCGATGGCATAGGAGAGCGCGGTACGGACACGCACATCGTCAAACGGCTTCTTCTTGACGTTGTACTGGTAGTAGTAAGTGCCGACATAGCCAGTCACTTTCAGCTCGTCCGGCTTCTCTTTCTTCATCTGCTTGAAGCGCTCGATGGGCATCTGATAGGTGATGTCCACTTCGCCCGCCAGATAGCGGCTCAGATCGGCGTTGGTAGACTGGATCGGCAGATAGACCACCTTGTTGATAACGGTCTTGCCATCGTTCCAGTAGTGCTTGTTGCGTTCCACTTCAACGCGCTCGTTCACCACCCAGCTCTTCAGGGCATAGGCACCGTTGGATACCATATTTTCCGGCTGGGTCCACTTGTCACCAAACTTCTCGATCACCTTCTTCGGCACCGGGTAGGTGGTGGTGTGGGAGAGCATGCTGACGAAGTAAGGGATCGCTTTCTCAAGCTGCACTTCGAAGGTGTAGTCGTCGGTCGCCTTCACGCCCAGCGTATCGGACGGCTTCTTGCCAGCGATGATCTCGGATGCGTTGGCAATGGTCGGGATCTCCAGATACCAGGAGTAAGGAGAGGCGGTTTTCGGATCGACGGCGCGTTTGAAGGCAAATTCGAAGTCGTGCGCGGTGACCGGGTCACCGTTGGACCACTTGGCATCTTTGCGCAGGTGGAAGACGTAGTGCTTGTTATCCTTGGTTTCCCAGGATTCGGCCACCGCCGGGAGAATTTCCCCTTTCGGGCCGGAAGCAACCAGACCCTCGAACAGGTCGCGCAGGATATTGGATTCGACCGTTCCTTCGGTCTTGTGCGGGTCAAGGGTCGCAGGCTCCGAGCCGTTGCCTTTTACCAGTTGCTGGACTTCAGCCAGCTTGGTTCCCGCCGGGACATCGGCAGCCTGAGCCACATTGACGCCACCAAACAGTGCAGCCATCAGCAGTGTGTTAATCATTGTTTTTTTATGAGTCATTTCCCTACTCCAACAAGAACATTCCATGCGTTTTTTAAAGTGACGGGGTTAAAACCCGCTCCCAGCATAATTCCCTGCCAATTCCGATAATGCAACAGATATTGTCAGGGTAATCGGCATTTTCTGGTCAAAAAACCAGCAGCGGCGTGCTTTCTCAGTATTAAAACACCAGCGCCACGCTCATTTTTTACACAAACGACCGATTCTAGAAAAGCGCGGGCAAAAAGCAACCAATAAAAAGCCGGTCACGAGGACCGGCTTTCATAAAACAGACCTGGCTCACATCAGGCTGGGGAAAACCCCCTTGATGCCGGCCACCATGATCTCGATGCCAAGGGACATCATGATAAGGCCCATGATACGGGTCACCACGTTGATGCCGGTGTTGCCCATGATCTTGAACAGCAGCGGTGCGGCGCGGAAGATGAGCCAGGAGCAGAAGGAGAAAACAACGACAACGACTGACATGCCGAGCAGTTGCTGCCAGTGACTCTGGCTGGCATAGACGATGACCGAAGAGATGGCACCGGGGCCCGCCATCAGCGGCAGCGCCAGCGGCACCACGGCGATAGACTCGCGTACCGCCAGTTCACCCTTCTCCTGCTTGTTGTGTTTCACTTCACCGAGCTTGCCCTGCAGCATCGACCAGGCGATCAGGGTGATGAGCGAACCGCCGGCAATGCGGAACGACGCCAGCGAGATGCCAAACCCATCGAGGATCAGCTGCCCCATATACATGGAGACCAGCAGGATCACCATCACCGCGATATTGGCGGTGGTATTGGTTTTCATCCGCTCGGCCTGGGTATGGTGGCTGGTCAGGCTGACAAACACCGGCAACAGACCCAGCGGGTTGATAATTGCGAACAAACCGACAAAAAACTTCAGATACAGCGAGACGTCAATTGCTGCCATAGGCGCCTTCCAATAGAGTTTCGGGCCCACTGGGCCAGTCCATTAATTTCGTGCGTAAATTTACATCATAGCCAGAGCGGGCACCAATCAAATAATCTCACCATTTTTGGGGGTTTTTAGTTAGTTCATCTAATGCATCCGCGCTAACTGGCATAAACAAATGCCAAAAGCCCCTGCCACCGCCCGACCCGCGTCACAAGAGTGAACGCGAGCCTGTTTAATCAGGCCCTGCAGCGCTGACGGTGACTGACTGGATGGAAAGGCGACCCGAGAGACTCCACCTGCGACGTTCCCCATCTTTCAGGCCCGGCACCACTGACATGAATCGGCCGGAGAGCCGCAATGCCAAAACGGGTAAAGCGGGCAGAAATGGCTCCCTCGGGCAATAAAGCAGATTAGTCATGGATTAAAACAACAATCATTTTCGCAACAAATGCGGAAATAAAGCGCGTTTGTCGGTGGTTTTGAAACCGATTCACTCATATTTGCTAACCAATACCGCCAAAACAGCTCTTCATCCCGATCTCAAAATGCAATTAACCATTTGATAAATGTGGTTTATTACCATGTATTAACAAGTCACTCGCCTTCCCCTTGCCAGCACACTCCTGTAACATCAGTCAAACAAGGATTGTGAAATAAAATTTCTTTTGTTCTTTTGTTACACATGATCCAGATCAAGTTTTTCTGAGTCAGCCCCGCTCTATAATCGACTCAGAAAGCGATTTAGTAAGGCATGTGAAAAAGCTGTTGCAACGATACCGCCTTGACAGGGCGACTATAATTGCCGGGCATTGCCAACGTCTTACTAAACAGTTTTCAAATAATCAGGAGATAAACATGGCAGTAACCAATATGGCTGAACTGGATGCACTGGTCGCCCGCGTTAAGGAAGCCCAGCGTGAATTCGCCAGCTTCTCACAAGAGCAGGTAGACAAGATCTTCCGTGCCGCCGCCCTGGCCGCCAGCAATGCCCGTATCCCCCTGGCCCAAATGGCCGTGGAAGAGTCCGGTATGGGTATCATCGAAGACAAGGTTATCAAGAACCACTTCGCCTCCGAATACATCTACAACAAGTACAAAGAAGAGAAGACCTGCGGCATCCTCAGTGAAGATGACGAGATGGGTACCATCACCATCGCCGAGCCGGTAGGTATCATCTGCGGTATCGTACCGACCACCAACCCGACTTCCACTGCGATCTTCAAATCCCTGATCTCCCTGAAGACCCGCAACGCAATCATCTTCTCCCCGCACCCCCGTGCCAAGAACTCCACCAATACCGCTGCCAAGCTGGTACTGGATGCAGCCATTGCCGCCGGTGCACCGAAAGACATCATCGGCTGGATCGATCAACCGACTGTTGAACTGTCCAACGCCCTGATGAAGCACAACGACATCAACCTGATCCTGGCCACCGGTGGCCCGGGCATGGTGAAAGCTGCTTACTCCTCCGGTAAGCCGGCTATCGGTGTAGGTGCCGGTAACGTACCTGTTGTTATCGACGAAACTGCCGATGTGAAGCGTGCTGTTGCCTCCATCCTGATGTCCAAAACCTTCGACAACGGCGTAGTCTGTGCCTCCGAGCAAGCCGTTATCGTGGTTGACTCCATCTATGACCAGGTGAAAGAGCGTTTCGCGACTCACAACGGTTATGTACTGACCAAAGAAGAAGCTGACAAGGTCCGTAAGGTCATCCTGATCAACGGTGCCATGAACGCCAACATCGTGGGCCAGCCTGCTACCAAGATCGCCGAAATGTCTGGCGTGACCGTACCTGCTACCACCAAGATCCTCATCGGTGAAGGTCTGGAAGTGTGTGAAGAGGAAGAGTTCGCTCACGAGAAGCTCTCCCCGACTCTGGGTATGTTCCGTGCCAAGAACTTCGAAGAAGCCGTCGAAATGGCCTGCAAAATGGTCAACCTGGGTGGTATCGGCCACACCTCCGGTCTGTACACCGACCAGGATCGCAACGCCGACCGCATCAAGTACTTCGGCGACAAGATGAAAACCGCCCGTATCCTGATCAACACCCCGACCACTCAGGGTGGTATCGGTGACCTGTACAACTTTGCCATTGCTCCGTCTTTGACGCTGGGTTGCGGTTCCTGGGGTGGTAACTCCATCTCCGAAAACGTGGGTCCCAAGCACCTGATCAACAAGAAGACAGTCGCAAAACGGGCAGAAAATATGCTGTGGCACAAACTTCCGAAATCCATCTACTTCCGTCGTGGTTCCCTGCCGATCGCTCTGGGCGACCTGGAAGGTAAAAAGCGCGCTCTGGTCGTGACCGACCGCTTCCTGTTCAACAACGGCTACGCCGACGAAGTGGTTCGTCTGCTCAAGGGCCTGAAGATGGAAGTGGAAGTGTTCTACGAAGTAGAAGCTGACCCGACTCTGTCCGTGGTTCGCAAAGGCGCCGAGATGGCCAACTCCTTCAAGCCTGACGTTATCGTTGCGCTGGGTGGTGGTTCACCGATGGATGCGGCCAAGATCATGTGGGTCATGTACGAGCACCCGGAAACTGCGTTCGAAGACTTGGCCATGCGCTTCATGGACATCCGCAAGCGTATCTACAAGTTCCCGAAAATGGGCGTGAAGGCCGAACTGGTCTGTATCACCACCACTTCCGGTACCGGTTCTGAAGTGACTCCGTTTGCGGTCGTAACCGACGACGCCACTGGCATGAAGTACCCGCTGGCTGACTACGAGCTGACCCCGAACATGGCCATCGTTGATGCCAACCTGGTCATGGGTATGCCGAAGTCTCTGTGTGCCTTCGGTGGTATCGATGCCGTGACTCACGCCATGGAAGCCTACGTGTCCGTACTGGCCAACGAGTACTCCGACGGTCAGGCGCTGCAAGCGCTGAAACTGCTGAAAGAGTACCTGCCGTCCAGCTACCTGAACGGTGCCAACGACCCGGTTGCTCGCGAGAAAGTACACAACGCCGCCACCATCGCCGGCATCGCGTTCGCCAACGCCTTCCTGGGTGTGTGCCACTCCATGGCTCACAAACTGGGTGCTGAATTCCACATTCCGCACGGTCTGGCCAACGCCCTGCTGATCAGCAACGTGATCCGCTACAACGCCAACGACAACCCGACCAAGCAGACTGCGTTCTCCCAGTACGACCGTCCGCAAGCTCGCCGTCGTTACGCCGAAGTGGCTGACCATCTGGGTCTGAGCGCTGCCGGTGACCGCACCGCTGCCAAGATCGAGAAGCTGCTGGTATGGCTGGACGACCTGAAAGCCACTCTGGGCATCCCGGCCTCCATCCGTGAAGCTGGCGTGTCTGAAGCTGACTTCCTGGCCAAGGTTGACCAGCTGGCCATCGAAGCCTTCGATGACCAGTGCACCGGCGCCAACCCGCGCTACCCGCTGATCAGCGAGCTGAAAGCCATCCTGATGGACACCTACTACGGCCGTCCGTTCACCGAAGGCGTTGCTGCTCCAGCTGCTGCTGCCCCGGTTGAAGCCAAGGTTGAAGGCAAGAAGAAATCCAAGGCCTGATAACCAGCCCTGAGATAACAAGCCCGCGCATTGCGCGGGCTTTTTTTATCTGCCACTTATCACCGCCCTCCTCTCCCTGCCGATTGCGGTATCTTCCCAACCAACCAACCAACCAACCAACCAACCAACCAACCAACCAACCAACCAACCAACCAACCAACCAACCAACCAACCAGCAAACTCGGCCCCGGCTAATCCGTTATCAGCATCCCAACCCGTGACCGGCATTGATGGCCACTCTGTGATAACAAGAGCACGCTCCATCACCTCGTCTCCCCTACCCGTAACACAATTTGCCTGACTGGCAGGCACGAGCAGTCAACTCCACCCAAAGAGCCGCACGCGTAATAAACAGGATCAGAGAAGCCGCGCCATCACCACGCAACGCAGCAGAACGCCAACCAGCGTACGTGCGGGGCTAACCGCCCCACAGGAACAGTGCAATGACCATGCACAGAGAAAGCGGGAAAAGCAGTGAGCGCAGAGAAGGGTTGCACCGGCGGATCACCTGACTCGTCAGCGGTGTCACCCATGCAAAGATAAAAAAATGGCAGCCATCTGGCTGCCATCGGGAGAGCACGACTAAGCGATCAGAGGGTCGCAGCAACTTCATCGGAGATGGAGCCGTTGTGATAGACCTCTTGCACGTCGTCCAGATCTTCCAGCATATCGATCAGACGCATCAGCTTGGGCGCAGTTTCTGCATCCAGCTCGGCTTCGGTCGAGGGGATCATGGTCACTTCGGCGTTCTCGGGCTTGAAGCCCGCAGCTTCCAGACCATCCAGCACGGTGCCGAAGTCGTTCGGGGTGGTATACACCTCGATGGAGCCATCCTCTTCGGTGACCACGTCATCGGCGCCCGCTTCCAGCGCCGCGTCCATCAGGGCATCTTCGTCCACGCCCACGAAGGTCAGCAGACCTTTCTTGCTGAACAGATAGGCGACGGAGCCGTCGGTGCCCAGGTTGCCACCGCACTTGCTGAAGGCGTGACGCACTTCGGCTACGGTACGGTTACGGTTGTCGGTCAGGCACTCCACCATCACGGCAGAGCCAGCCGGGCCGTAGCCTTCATACACGATGGTCTCGAGCTGTTCGCCATCGCCACCACCGGCGCCACGCGCAATGGCGCGGTTGATGGTGTCGCGGGTCATGTTGTTGGTCAGGGCGGCAGTCACCGCGGCACGCAGGCGTGGGTTGTTGGCCGGATCCGGATCACCAAGACGCGCGGAAGTGGTGATTTCGCGGATCAGCTTGGTGAAGATCTTGCCACGCTTGGCGTCCTGAGCGGCCTTGCGGTGTTTGATGTTGGCCCATTTACTGTGACCTGCCATAGAGACTCTCCGTTATTTTTTAAATGTCAGTAACACTGATCATGACTAACCCAAGGGAAACACAGAGGCCGCACGGCGGCGGCCTCCGGTGCCGGTATCGGCTTACTCGTCGCCCTTGACGGTGGTTGCAATCGCCAGCTCACCCAGTTGGGCGGCGTTGGCAAGGCTGGGGGCGTCTGTCATCAGACAGGCGGCCGCGGTCGTTTTCGGGAAGGCGATGACGTCCCGAATGTTTTCGGTGCCGGTCAGCAGCATGCTCAGACGATCCAGACCGAAGGCCAGACCGGCGTGCGGCGGGGTACCGTACTTCAGGGCATCCAGCAGGAAGCCGAACTTCAGGCGCTGCTCGGCCGGGGTGATGCCGAGGATGTCGAACACGGTGGACTGCATGTCGCTGTTGTGGATACGGACAGAACCGCCACCCACTTCGTAACCGTTGATCACCATGTCGTAGGCGTTGGCGTAAGCCGCCACCGGGTTGGCTTTCAGCTCGCTCGGGCCCATGTTGCTCGGTGCGGTAAACGGGTGGTGCATGGCAGCCAGACCGCCTTCGCCATCTTCCTCGAACATCGGGAAGTCGATGACCCACAGCGGCTTCCAGCTGTTCTCCAGCAGACCCAGATCGCGGCCCACTTTCAGACGCAGGGCGCCCATGGCATCGCAGACCACTTTCTTGGAATCAGCGCCGAAGAAGATGATGTCGCCGTCAGCAGCGCCGGTACGGGCCAGGATCTCGCGCACGATCTCGTCGGAGAGGAACTTGGCAACCGGAGACTGTACGCCTTCGAGGCCGTTGGCGGCTTCGTTGACCTTCATCCAGGCCAGGCCCTTGGCACCGTAGATGCCGACAAACTTGGTGTACTCGTCGATCTGCTTGCGAGAAAGCTCGGCGCCGCCCGGGACTTTCAGGGCTGCCACGCGGCCTTTCGGATCGTTGGCGGGACCCGCGAACACGGCGAACTCGACGGAGGTCAAGAGGTCTGCCACATCGACCAGCTCCATCGGCAGACGCAGGTCTGGCTTGTCGGAGCCGAAGCGACGCATCGCTTCGTCGAAGGTCATGATCGGGAAGTCGCCCAGATCCACGTTCAGGATGTGCATCCACAGTTTGCGGATCATCTCTTCCATGATCTCACGCACTTGCGGCGCGGTCATGAAGGAGGTCTCCACGTCGATCTGGGTGAATTCCGGCTGGCGGTCGGCACGCAGGTCTTCGTCACGGAAGCACTTGACGATCTGGTAGTAGCGGTCGAAGCCGGACATCATCAGCAACTGCTTGAACAGCTGCGGAGATTGCGGCAGCGCGTAGAACTTGCCCTTGTGCACGCGGCTCGGCACCAAATAGTCACGAGCACCTTCCGGGGTGGCCTTGGTGAGCATCGGGGTCTCGATATCGAGGAAGCCGTGCTCGTCCATGAAGCGGCGTACGAAGGCGCTGGCCTTGGCACGGGTCTTCAGGTACTTGGCCATCTCGGGGCGACGCAGATCCAGGTAGCGATACTTGAGGCTGATCTCTTCGCTGTTGACCTGGTTGAAGTCAAGGGGCAGCGGCTCGGCACGGTTGATGATGTTGAGTTCGTGGGCGAACACTTCGATGGCGCCAGTGGCCATGTCGCTGTTGCGCTGGGAGTCCGGACGGGTACGCACCACACCGGTAACCTGGATGCAGAACTCACCGCGCAGCTCGGAGGCCAGCGCGAACGCGTCCGGCTTGTCCGGATCGAAGAACACCTGAACGATCCCTTCCCGGTCGCGCATATCGATAAAGATCAGACCGCCGAGATCACGACGACGATGAACCCAACCGCACAATGTAATGGTCTGCCCTGCATGGGCCTCATTGACCTGTCCGCAATAGATAGAGCGCATGGACTTCTTCCTTCGAAATTGTAGAGAGACGGTTAACCTTGGGCCGCCGGGCACGACTGGCAAGCACCGTCTGTCTCACAGCTGGCCAGATTCTTTTTCTTACCCGGTTTGAAATCAGTCTCGTACCATCCGGTTCCCTTGAGCCGGAAGCCTGCCGCCGATATCAGCTTGACCAGATTCGGCTTGCTACAGGCCGGACAGTCGGTCAGGGGGGCATCGGAAAGCTTTTGCAGTTTTGCCAATTCATGGCCACAGACGTCGCAACGATATTCGTAGATAGGCATGGGTCACAAGAAATTGAAAAACAAAAGGGCTGGCATTATAGAGGAAAACCCCCTTTTGGGTAAAATGGCCAGCAGCCTCCTTTCGCCAGTTTTTTGCACTCGATGGCAAAAAGCGGGCAAAAAATCGGCACGAATGCACCAAAAGCGAAGAGAATAGCCACCATGAGCCTCTATTTGGGCCTGCCACAGTGGTCCCACCCCAGCTGGCCCGGCCAGCTACTGGGCCTTGGCGCCAAGCCTGCCGAGCACCTCGCCCACTACGCCACCGTGTTCAATTCGGTGGAGGGCAACACCACTTTCTACGCCCTGCCGACCCCCGATACGGTGCAGCGCTGGGCCGATGCAGTTCCCGATCACTTTCGTTTCAACTTCAAGTTTCCGCAAACCATCAGTCACCAGAGCGATCTGGTGAGCGCAGATAAACAGGTGACCGACTTTATTCGGCTGCTTGCGCCGCTACACGACAAGCTGGGGCTGCTCACCCTGCAACTGCCTGCCCGCTTCGGCCCGGAGGGGTTGGCCAGACTGGCGGCCTTTCTCGAGCGGCTGCCGCGGGCGTTTCGCTACGCCCTCGAGGTGCGCCACCCCGACTTCTTCGCCAAGGGGGAGGCCGAGCGGGCATTGAACCGACTGCTGATGGAACAAGGGGTCAACCGGGTGATGCTCGATAGCCGCCCGCTCTTCTCGGTGCCAGCAACCACGGCGACCCTTGTCGATGCCCAGGGCAAGAAGCCGCGCCTGCCGGTGCATCTGCTGGCCACCGCCAGTGCCCCCATGGTGCGCTTTATCGGCCTGCCGGATCCGGCGGCGAACCACCCCTTCCTGCCAAGCTGGCTCCCTCACTGGCGTCAGTGGCTCGCGGAGGGGAAAGATCTCTACCTCTATATACATACTGCCGACAACGCCCGGGCACCGGAATTGGCCCGCCAAATCACCCGCTTGCTGGAGCAGGAGATGGCCCCCTGGCCGGGGGAAAACGATCGCGCGCGTCAGGGAGTGCTGCGCTTTTAGCCAACCCATTCTGCGGCCATCGTTTCGCTGCAAAAAAAGCGCTTTTTTGTGGCGAGGCAAGCCCTGGCGTCAAGACAAACGGCCATCAATCCTCTACACTACCGCCCCAAGTAAGGGTCCGGAACATGGCCCGTACGAACAGGACAGGTCCAAAGGATTTCATGACCAGCCACCCCGTTCGTAAACAGATGATTGACCTACTCTGATGGGTATCATCCAACGACTCAATTGAACAATACAGCCGGGTGATGTCCCGACTGTCAGGTTGCGCCAGCATGCAGACCAAAGACCAAATTTTTGCCGCCCCGATCGCCCGATTGGGCGACTTCTGTTTTGACGAACAGGTCGTCGACGTATTTCCCGATATGATCCAGCGCTCGGTGCCGGGTTACAGCAACATCATCTCCGCCATCGGCATGATGGCCGCCCGCTACGCCCAACCCGAGAGCCGACTCTATGATCTCGGCTGCTCACTGGGCGCCGCCACCCAGGCGATGCGTCGCCATATCAGCCAGCCCGGTTGCCGCATCACCGCGGTGGATCTCTCCCACCCGATGATCGAGCGCGCCCGCGCCCACCTCTCCGGTTTCAAATCCGAGGTGCCGGTGGAGTTGGTGGAAGCGGATATCTGCGACATCGAGATCGAGAACGCCTCCGTGGTGGTGCTCAACTTCACCCTGCAATTTGTCGAGCCAGAGAAACGGGCCGCCCTGATCCAGCGCATTCACGATGGTCTGCGCCCGGGCGGGATCCTGATCCTGAGCGAGAAGTTCCGCTTCGAAGATGAGCCGGTCAACGAGCTGCTTATCGAGCTGCACCTGGATTTCAAGCGGGCCAATGGCTACAGCGAGCTGGAGATCAGCCAGAAACGCACCGCCCTTGAGAACGTGATGCGCACCGACAGCCTGGAGACCCACCGTGCCCGCCTGCGGGATGCCGGTTTCACCCATCAGGATCTCTGGTTCCAGTGCTTCAACTTCGGCTCCATGATTGCCATCAAATCCAGCGACGCCCAGCCATGATCGACTTTGCCAATTTCTATCAACTGATTGCCAAAAACCGGCTGAGCCACTGGCTGCATACCCTGCCCGCCCAGCTGCATGCCTGGCAACATGACAACCAGCATGGCGATCTGCCGCGCTGGAATCGTGCCCTCAACAAGCTGCCGGTGGTATCCCCCGGCAACATCGAGCTGAAAAGCCGGGTCGAGATAGGCTCGGCCGAGAGCCTTGGCGAAGGGGAGCGAAAGAAGGTCGAGAGCCTGCTGCGCCACTTTATGCCATGGCGCAAGGGGCCATTCACCGTGCACGGCATCCACATAGATACCGAGTGGCGCTCTGACTGGAAGTGGGATCGGGTGTTGCCCCATATCAGCCCGCTCGAGGGACGCTACGTGCTGGATGTAGGCTGTGGCAGCGGCTACCACCTCTGGCGCATGGTGGGTGAAGGGGCCAAGCTGGCAGTCGGCATCGACCCGAGCCCACTGTTCCTCTGCCAGTTCGAGGCTATTCGTCACTTCGCGGGCAATGATCAACGCGCCCACCTGTTGCCGCTCGGTATTCAGGAGTTGCCGGAGCTACGCGCCTTTGACACCGTCTTCTCCATGGGGGTGCTCTATCACCGCAAATCCCCCATCGAGCACATCGAACAGCTGCGCAATCAATTGAAAGACGATGGCGAGCTGGTGCTGGAGACCCTGGTGATCGATGGTGGCGTCAACGATGTGCTGGTGCCGACCGACCGATACGGCAAGATGCGCAACGTCTGGTTTATTCCCTCCAGTGCCGCCCTCAAGCTGTGGGTCGAGCGCTGCGGCTTCACCGACGTGCGGATAGTAGACGAGAATATGACCAGCACCGACGAACAGCGTCGTACCGACTGGATGATTAATGAATCCCTGAGTGACTATCTGGATCCAGACAATCCGGCACTCACGGTAGAAGGACACCCGGCGCCGAAACGTGCCGTACTGATTGCCCGCAAGGCCAAAGACTAGCCGGTGGCGCTTGTGGAAGTTACACTGACCCCATTCCAGGAAGCACAGTTAAATGAATGACATGAAAAGCAAATTAAAAGGAATGACCCTGCTCTCCCTGCTTAGTCTCGGCGGGTGTGTCAATATGGAAAAAGCGCCTCAGGTTCCAGCTCTGACGCTGGCCGAGCTTCGTAGCGAGCTGAGCCAGAGCGAGCAGCGCCTGCAAACATCCATGGAACAGCAACAGAAGCAGTATGTGCAGCAACAGCACCTGCTGGTTCAGCTCAACACAGATGTCACCAATATGAAAGAGTCCGTCAAGCAAGTAGACCACAAGCTCGCCACCCTCCCGTCCGAGCCGCCCAAGCCGATGGCCATCCCCACCGAGAAGTGCCCGGCCCCCAATCAGGGTCACACCATCGATGGCAAGCTGATGGTCGGTGAAGCAGAGTGGATCTGGGTTGATGCCGCCAACGACGCCTTCCAGGCACGGGTCGATACCGGTGCGACCACCTCCTCCATCAGTGCGCAGGAGATCACCATTTTCGAGCGCAACGGCAAAAACTGGGTGCGCTTCTTCCTGAGCCATCAGGATGTGGACGACAAGATCCAGATCGAAGCGCCGCTGGTACGTCACGTGCGGGTGCGTCAGGCCTCTGCCGACGATCTTGACCGCCGTCCGGTGGTGCGTCTGGCCGTGCGCATTGGCGACATGACCGAGAAAGCCGAATTTACCCTGAAAGACCGTAGCGACATGACCTTCCCTGTGCTGCTGGGTCGCGAATTTTTGAAAGACATCGCCGTGGTTGATGTGGCCCGCGAATATATCCAACCCAAACCCAAGCTCAAGGATGTGAAATAATCCATGGTTTCCCGTAAGCCGTTCTATTTGCTGGTAGCCCTGCTGTACATTGTCGGCCTGGGGATGACGATCTATCACCATATCGCGTTGGATGTGCCGCTGACGCCCGGTGAAAAGCGCCAGATCTGGTCCATCGAAGCCAAGCTGGAGTTCGAGGCGACCGGTGATCCGGTGATCGCCTCCCTGGCCATTCCGGGCACCCAGCCCGGTTTCACCCTGATGAACGAGAACGCCGCCAGCCCCGGCTACGGTCTCTCCTTTGTCGAGAAAGATGGCGATGCCCGCGCCGAGTGGTCCATCCGCACCGCCTCTGGCCGTCAGGAGCTCTACTACCGCGTCGACATGATGGCGGATGCCCATGCCAAACCGGCGGCCAATCCGCAGCCGCCCGCCATCGAGAAGCAGATCGAGAGTGAGCCTTATGCCACCGCGATGAAGCAGATCCTCGAGCGGGCGCAGGAGCGCTCTGCCGATGGCTACACCCTGACTCGCGAGATCATCAAGGAGATCGAGAAGCAGGAGCAGAACGCCGAGCTGCTGAAAAAGCACAAGAGCCGCGCCAACCTGATCGCCGAGCTGCTCAACAATGCTGACGTGCCGACCCGCGTGGTACATGCCCTGAATCTGGAAGATGGCCGCCGTCGTCAGGAGCTGGTGGATTACCTGCAGGTGTTCAACAGCCCGACCGACTACAAGTTGTTCAACCCGCAAACCGGTGAGCAGGGCCGTCCGGCCAACCTGCTGCTGTGGGAATACAACTCCGGCGCCCTGCTGGACGTGACCGGTGGTCATAACTCCCGAGTCAGCTTCTCGATGATCGAGCAGGAGCAGCCAGTCAGCGTGGCGCTGGCGCAGAAGTTCGAGAAATCAGAGATGATGAACTTCTCCATCCACAGCCTGCCGCTGGAAGAGCAGACCCTGTTCAAGGGCTTGCTGCTGATCCCGATCGGCGTGCTGATGGTGGTGTTCCTGCGGGTGCTGGTGGGGATCAAGACCTCCGGTACCTTCATGCCGGTGCTGATCGCGGTCGCCTTTATCCAGACCTCGCTGGTCACCGGTCTGATCGGCTTCCTGCTGATCGTCGGTACCGGTCTTGTTATCCGTTCCTATCTGTCGCGGCTTAACCTGCTGCTGGTCGCCCGAATATCGGCCATCATCATCATGGTTATCTCGATGATCGGTATCTTCTCCGCGTTCGCCTTCAAGCTGGGGCTGACCGACGGGATGAAGATCACCTTCTTCCCGATGATCATCCTCTCCTGGACCATCGAACGGATGTCCATCCTGTGGGAAGAAGAGGGCCCGAAAGAGGTGTTCCGCCAGGGTGGTGGCTCTCTGCTGGTTGCCGTCATCGCCTATCTGGCCATGGATAACGAGCTGATCCGTCACCTCACCTTCAACTTCCTCGGCCTGCAGCTGGTGCTGATGGCGACCGTACTGTTGATGGGTAACTACACCGGCTACAAGCTGAGCGAACTGAAGCGCTTCAAGCCGCTGGTGGACGAGATGAAATCTGGCGTCACCCCGGGTAAGGACAAGTAACCGATGTGGTTCTGGGAAAAATACACCACCCCGTGGAGCCTGTCCCAATCAGGCATCCTCGGCATGAACAAGCGCAACCACTCCTACATCAGCCGCTACAATCCGCGCAGCCTCTACCCGCTGGTGGATGACAAGCTGCAGACCAAGCGGATTGCGCTGGATGCAGGGGTCACCGTGCCGGAGCTTATCGGCACCATCCGTGCCCAGCACGATGTGGGTCGCATCACCGAGCTGGTCAAAGATTGGCCGGGCTTCTGCATCAAGCCGGCCCGTGGCTCGGGCGGCAAGGGGATCCTGGTGATCCTGCGTCAGGAAAATGGCCTCTTCTACAAGCCCAATGGCAGCGCCTCTACCGGTCAGGATCTGGAACGCCATGTCTCCAACATTCTGGCGGGGCTCTATTCGCTGGGCGGCAAGCCAGACGTGGCGCTGGTCGAAGGCCTCATCAACTTTGATGATGTGTTCGACGGTTACTCCTTCGAAGGGGTACCCGATGCCCGGGTCATCATCTTCAAGGGGTTCCCGGTGATGGCGATGATGCGCCTCTCCACCGCCGCCTCGGACGGCAAGGCGAACCTGCACCAGGGCGCCGTGGGGGTGGGTCTGTGCCTGCGTACCGGTCGTGCCCTGCGGGCGGTGCAGTTTGGCAATCCGCTGCGTCACCACCCGGATACCGGCCTCGATCTCTATGAGCTCAAGGTGCCCCACTGGGATACCCTGCTCACCCTGGCTGCCTCCTGCTACGAGATGTCGGGTCTGGGCTATATCGGAACAGACATGGTGCTGGACAAGTTCCGCGGCCCCATGCTGCTGGAGCTCAACGCCCGCCCGGGTCTGGCCATTCAAATCGCCAACGGTCGCGGCCTGGTGCCCAATCTCAAGACCATCGAGAAGCTGGGCCAGGTGAAGATGAACGTGGAGCAGCGGGTCAATTTCGCCAAGGATCACTTCGGGATCTTTGAGGAGTAACGCCTCTGCTTGTGAACTGAGCGCGCCTATGGCGCGCTTTTTTTTTATGGCTCATGTTTGTCTGTCGGCCCATCCCGTTCCCAACCATAGGGTCAGCATCTCATCCCGAAACGGCGAGTGCGCCAGCGAACAGCAGCTTGGAATAGCGTGGAGCGAAGGAGCGAAGGAGCGAAGGAGCGAAGGAGCGAAGGAGCGAAGGAGCGAAGGAGCGAAGGAGCGAAGGAGCGAAGGAGCGAAGGAGCGAAGGAGCGAAGGAGCGAAGGAGCGAAGGAGCGAAGGAGCGAAGGAGCGAAGGAGCGAAGGAGCGAGAAGAGTGTGACCGCTATGTCAGGGGATAGGTAAATCGCAGGTATAAAAAAACCGGCGCCAAGGCGCCGGTTCTTCACGCAGAGTGCGACCCGATTACAGGGAGTCAGCATTCTCGGACAGGTACTTGGCAACGCCATCCGGAGAGGCTTGCATACCTTTTTTGCCTTTTTCCCACTGAGCCGGGCACACTTCGCCGTGCTCTTCGTGGAATTGCAGGGCATCGACCATGCGCAGCATCTCATCGATGTTGCGGCCCAGCGGCAGATCGTTGACAACCTGATGACGAACGACACCGTTCTTGTCGATCAGGAAGGAGCCACGGAACGCCACACCAGCTTCCGGATGTTCAACGTCATAGGCTTTGCAGATTTCGTGTTTCACGTCGGCGATCAGCGGGTACTTGACCTGACCGATACCGCCATCTTCCACTTTGGTATTGCGCCATGCGTTGTGGGAGAACTGGGAATCGATGGAAACACCGATCACTTCCACGCCACGCTTCTGGAACTCTTCATAACGGTGATCGAAGGCAATCAGCTCGGACGGGCAGACGAAGGTGAAATCGAGCGGATAGAAGAAGACAACGGCAGCTTTGCCTTTGATGTGGGATGACAGGTTGAATGAATCAACGATCTCGCCATTACCCAGAACAGCAGCGGCGGTAAAATCGGGTGCGGGACGGCCTACCAATACCATATTCAATTCCTCTTTATGTGAAGTGAACAATCCGGTGAGGATTGGGCTACCTAGAGCCAAGTCCATCTAATTCAAGCGACAAACTATAGACCCGGTGGTAGATTAGTTAAATCAAATTAAATAGATAGCATTAATCGGGTTTTTCTATGCAACGTTGGCCCAGCCTCAAACAGCTGCAATATCTGGTCGCTCTCGATGAGCACAAGAACTTCAACCGCGCCGCCAAGGCCTGTCATGTCAGCCAGTCGACCCTGAGTACCGGGATCCAGACGCTGGAGGACATGATGAACCTGCAACTGGTGGAGCGGGACCACAAGAGCTTCATTATGACCCCGGTCGGCATGGAAATCGTCGAGCGCGCTCGCAATTTGCTCTCCGATGCGCGGGATCTGATGGAGCTCGGACAACATCAGGGTGGCGTGATGCAGGGGACTGTGCGTCTGGGCTGCATTCCCACCATCGCCCCCTTCCTGCTCAGCAAGCTGCTCAAAGAGTGCAGCAAAACCTATCCTGACCTCGAATTGTTGCTGCGTGAAGACACTACCAGCAATCTGCTCAAGCAGCTGGAACAGGGTCAGCTCGATCTGCTGATCCTCGCCCTGCCCATCGAGATCGGTGGATTTCACTGCAAGACGGTCGGTCAGGATCCGTTCCATATGGTGATGCCCGCCAGCATGGCAGCCGGTCTGCATACCCCGTTCGACTACAAGGAGCTGCCCAACCAGAGCATCTTCCTGCTGGAGCGGGAGCACTGCCTCACCGAACACGCAGTGAGCGCCTGCCGCCTGCGGGACAAGAGCAAGATCAACCCGTTCGCCGCCACCAGCCTGCACACCCTGGTACAGATGGTGGAAGCGGGTCTCGGGACCACCTTCCTGCCGCAGATGGCCATCGATGCCGGCATTCTCGCCAACTCCGATCTGGTGGCCATCCCGCTGCCGGGAGAGACCCCCTATCGCGAGATAGGGCTGGTCTGGCGCCCCAGTACCACCCGGGTGCAGACCTTCTACAAGCTGGCCGAGCTGCTGACCCCGCTGGTCAGCCACTGCGAGTGACAGCAAACGCCAGCCCCCGGGCTGGCGTTTTTCAATCCCCCACCACATTTTTCCCTCCAGAGACTAGGTATGAAGCCAGATCCCTGTTTATGATGGAAAAGTTGTCGCGCCAGCGCCTGTAGCCAAAACGCTGTGGCAGAAACTGGCGCGCGATGAATGTCTCGTTTGGTAGATCCGTCCGTGGAGAGAGCCCCGATGTATCGCACGCTGCTGCTATCCCTGCTGACTCTGTTGCTGGCCGCCTGCTCCAGCACGCCGGAGCCGCCTCCGGCCCTCCGGCAGAGCAGTGCCTTTGATGGCTTCTACCAGCAGTGGCGAGGTGTCCCTTACCGGATGGGTGGCGCCAGCCGCGCCGGGCTCGACTGCTCCGCTTTTACCCAGCTCGCCTACAGTCAGGTGCTGGGCTTCAACCTGCCAAGAACCACCGAATCCCAGGCCAGCATTGGCAAACCGGTGGATCGCTACCGGCTGCAACACGGGGATCTGGTCTTCTTCAAGACCGGCTGGCAGCAGTACCATGTGGGGGTCTACACCGGTGCCGGCGAGTTTATTCACGCCTCCACCAGCAAGGGAGTGATCCGCTCGCGCCTCGACAACGTCTACTGGAACAGCCGCTACTGGCAGGCACGTCGGGTGACCCAGTAACGGCTCATACCCCTGCTCGTGGCACAAGTTGCGCGCCGACACCCTCCGTCAATCCCTGTCGTTATATCGAGGCACTCAGCCCACGCTTATAACTCAATTGGCCCCAAAGCCTGCATATCACACCATTTTGTGATAAGGTGGTGGCCAATTTTTAACACTTTCGCTGATTTCTCATACGCTCTCTGTCCTGATTGACAACAAGCGAGGCGATAACAAGCAGCGCGCGGCGAAGGTGGAGTGTGGTGCAACACTGCCGGACAGGTGGCCCACAGCAGCAGTATCAAGGGTTAAATAGATAAGGAGATCTGCAATGAAACAGTATCAAAGCTGGCTGGGGCAATACCTGATGAGTCGCCGTGACGGTGACCACGCCATGGCATGCGAGATGGCGAGTTCCATCTGCGAGTTCTGGCAGCAACAGGGTGATGAAAACGAACTGGACAAGTGGCAGCAGATTTACCAGAACCATCTGGAAAAGACCACCTGATCCCAACCGTTGCCTTGCTGCCAGCCTTCCGGTGTTGGCAGCAAGGCAACTCGCAACCAACCACCATCAGCCAACCTCTCTCCCCCAATATTCCCGCCATGTTAAACCGCTACCTTCGTTCACCCGCGCTTTACCGTCTTCATTTTGCGCTTGCGCACCGGCCTCTGTTCATTCCATCTCGGCAGCCATCCCCTGTGCCCAGTCGATAAAGGCCTGGATCTTGGGGCACTCGCGGTTGGGCAGGGTCGCCATGTAATAACGCTGCTCGCACTTGACCTCCAGCCCGGCAAAAGGGGCCACCAGCTCGTTGCGCGCCAGCCGCTTGCTCACCAGATTCTTGCGCCCCATGGCGATACCTGCGTGATTCATGGCGGCGATAATGGCGAGATCCGAGCGATCAAAGCCCATGCTCAGCTGACATGCCTCGAGGCTAACCCCCGTCTGGCGAGCCCAGCAGCTCCACTCGTCGGTGTCCGAGTCAAATCCCCATGCCTGCCGATCATGGAGCAGACGACACAGGGACAAGTTGGCGGGATTGCCGACAAGCCCGTGCTGCTCGGCATATTCCGGGCTGCAAACCGGCAGCATGAACTCATCCATCAGCGGGTGGATGGCGAGCCGATCCGGGCTCTTCTCATCGAAATAGAGGGTCAAATCGATGCCATAACCGTGCAGGTTGATGTTCTCGTTGCCGGTGATGATATTGAGCTCGATCTGCGGGTAGAGACGAGAGAAATCCGCCAGCCTGGGCACCAGCCAGCACTGGGCGATGGAGGGGCGCGAATAGATGGTCAGGGTGCCGGAGAGCTCCTGATTCTTGATCTCCAGGATCTCCTGATTGATGAACTCCAGCGAGGATTTGAGCGCCCAGAAGACTCGCTGCCCCTCCGCCGTCAGTACCACCTTGCGGTGGAAACGCTCAAAAAGCTTAAAACCCAGCTCCTCTTCAAGCGCGCTGATCCGGTGGCTCACGGCACTGGGGCTCAGCGACAGCTCATCGGCCGCCATGGCAAACGATCCGTAGCGGGCGGCCGCCTCGAAGGTGTGCAACTTGGCTAACTGGTAGCCGCTCAGCAGCTTGTTGCGCGATATGTAATTATCCCCGTTATACATTCATCCCCCTCTTCGCAATGGCCGCCGATGATACACCCGAAGACCCACCTTCAGGATGATCAGAGAAGAACCAAAAAATGTAGTTTCGAGAAAATGTGATGAATGTGGCGAATTAGCATCATCTCAATTCACCCAAGAGCCGAATTTCATCATTTGTCAGCGACCCGCCATTTTCATTCAATAGCGCATAAACAATCACACATAACAGATGTCGAGGCGCAGTATGAGTTCAGAATTGTGGGTCATCGCAACATTGCTAAGCAGCATCATTCTTATCGTGGTTACCATAGTGAAGGGCAAGGTACACCCTTTCCTCGCCCTGCTGCTGGCAAGCTTCTATGTCGGCACCATGATGGGGATGAACCCTCTCAAGATGGTCAGCGCCATGGAAGAGGGCATTGGTGGCACCCTGGGCTTTCTCGCTGCCGTCATCGGCCTTGGCACCATACTCGGCAAGATGATGGAGGTGTCAGGGGCGGCGGAGCGTATCGGTCTCGCCCTGCAGCAATGCCGCTGGCTCTCGCCCCAGGTCATCATGGTGCTGGTGGGTCTGGTGTGCGGCATCACCCTGTTCGTCGAAGTGGGGGTGGTACTGCTCATTCCGCTCGCCTTCTCCATCGCCCGTAAAACCAGAACCTCGCTGCTGACCCTGGCCATTCCGCTCTGCACCGCCCTGATGGCCGTGCACTGCATAGTGCCGCCTCACCCTGCCGCCCTCTATGTCACCAATCAGCTGGGTGCCGACATCGGTTCAGTCATCGTCTATGGTCTGGCGGTGGGACTGTTTGCCTCTCTGGTGGGCGGCCCGCTGTTCCTGAAACTGCTGGGCAAACGGGTACCGTTCAAGGAGGTGCCCGCCGCCTTTGCCGACATCAAGGCCCGCGATGAGGCAACTCTCCCGACCTTAAGCGCCTCACTCTTTACCGTGCTGCTACCCATCCTGCTGATGCTGGCCAAAACGGTGGCCGAGCTCAACATGGATCACGCAAGCCACCTCTATGTCGTGCTGGAGTTTATCGGCAACCCCATCACCGCCATGTTTATCGCCGCCTTCACCGCCTACTACGTGCTGGGGATCCGCCAGCAGATGAAGATGGAAGGGCTGCTCAACAAGACCGAGGAGTGCTTCTCCTCCATCGCCAACATTCTGCTCATCATCGGGGCGGGGGGCGCCTTCAACGGGGTGCTCAAGGCAAGCGGGCTGGGCGACTCTCTGGCCACCATCCTCTCCCAGCTGGACATGCACCCCATACTGCTGGCCTGGCTGGTGGCCATCGTGCTGCACGCCGCCGTGGGTTCGGCCACCGTGGCCATGATGGGCGCCACCGCTATCGTCTCCCCCATCATGGTGCACTACCCGGATATCAGCCCCGAGATCATGACGCTGGCCATCGGATCCGGCGCCATCGGCTGCACCATGGTGACCGACTCCCTGTTCTGGCTGGTCAAGCAGTATTGCGGCGCCACCCTGAACGAAACGCTCAAGTACTACACCACCGCCACCTTTGTTGCCTCCCTGATGGCGCTGGCCGGTACTTTCCTGCTCTCCTATATCGTGTAACAAGAAGACCGAGAACCCCATGAAAAACATCGACGTACAACAGCTCACACGCCAATTTCCGCTGGTGCAATCCCTGATCTCGCTCGAGCAGGTCACTTGGTTCAACCCCAACGCCACCACCCTGGCAGTCGGTCTGCCCTATGTCGGGCTCGATAGCCGCAATGTGGCGGATGCCTCAGCCCGCCTGGCACGCTTTGCCCCCTACATGTGCGAAGCCTTCCCGGAGACCCGCGCCAGCAACGGCATTCTGGAGTCAGAGATCGCCGCCATTCCGGCGATGCAACGCACCCTCAATGAACGCTACGGGGTCGAAGTGACCGGTAAGTTGCTGCTGAAAAAAGACAGTCACCTGCCCATCTCCGGCTCCATCAAGGCGCGCGGCGGTATCTACGAGGTACTGACCCATGCCGAGCAACTGGCCATCAAGGCCGGTCTGCTGCGGGAAGAAGATGACTACCGCAAACTGTTCAGCGACGAGTTTCGCCAATTCTTCAGCCAGTACAGCATTGCGGTGGGCTCCACCGGCAACCTCGGCATGTCCATCGGCATCATGAGTGCCAAACTCGGCTTCACCGTCACCGTCCACATGTCGGCCGATGCGCGAGAGTGGAAAAAGCGCAAGCTGCGCGAGCACGGGGTGATCGTGGTCGAATATGCCGAAGATTACGGGGTGGCGGTGGAACAGGGGCGCAAAGAGGCCGAACGCGACCCCAACTGTTTCTTTATCGATGACGAGAACTCCCGCACCCTGTTCCTCGGCTACTCGGTCGCGGGCGAGCGGGTGAAAAAGCAGTTCGACGAGATGGGCATCAAGGTGGATGCAGAGCACCCGCTGTTCGTCTATCTGCCCTGCGGTGTCGGCGGCGGCCCGGGCGGCGTGGCCTTTGGCCTCAAGCTCGCGTTCGGGGATAACGTTCACTGCTTCTTCGCAGAACCCACCCACTCCCCCTGCATGCTGTTGGGAGTCCATACCGGCCTGCACGATGCCATTGCGGTGCAGGATCTGGGCATCGACAACCTCACCGCCGCCGATGGTCTGGCGGTAGGACGCGCCTCCGGCTTCGTCGGCCGCGCCATGGAGCGGCTGCTCGATGGCTTCTACACCCTGAGCGATCAGGAGATGTATGACCTGCTGGGGCTGCTGGCGCGCGATGAGCAGATCAAACTCGAACCTTCCGCCCTGGTGGGTATGGCAGGCCCGTGGCGCGTGGCGGCCAACCCGGAGTGGCAGGCGGCGCTTGGTTTCGATGCGACCACCATGGCACAGGCCACCCATCTGGTATGGGCCACCGGTGGTGGCATGGTGCCCGCCGAGGAGATGGCAAAGTACCTGGCCAGCGCCAAGATCTAGGCTGTTTCGCCACATTTATCTGCAAACAAACCCGCCATCACGGCGGGTTTTCTGTTTTGGGAACAAGGGGATGCGGCCGATCCATTGCAATCCGTGGCGACAATTTCCCCAAGTTGCTCAGTTTGTGCTAAAATGGCGCTCGTTTTTTGACATCTCGCGTCACGTTCGCCGCCAGATTGCCCATCGGGCACTCTGCCCGGGTCGTGACTCTGCACCATCATGTCTGGTGATGTCACCCCTCATGGCGAGCCATCCGGTTCCCATCAGAGAGGACACCATCAAGGGCACATGAGATAAGGAGATCGGGTAATGAAACAATATCAAGGCTGGCTGGGTGATTATCTGATGAGTCGCCGTGACGGAGATCACGCGATGGCCTCGGAACTTGCCAACACCATCTGCGCCTTCTGGAAGGCACAGGGCGATGAAGCAGAAACCAGCAAATGGCAACAACGCTATCAGCAACACGTAGAGCAGGCGCAATAAGCCCCTTCGCTCTTCACCGATAAAAAAACCGGCGCTCATGGCGCCGGTTTTGCATTTCTGACCATCAACCGACATTACATCTGGTCGATCATGTCCTGAGCAAACTGGGAGCAGGAGCGCAGGGTGGCCCCTTCCATCAGCCGCTCGAAGTCATAGGTGACGGTCTTGTTGGCGATGGCCGCTTCCATCCCCTTGATGATGAGATCGGCCGCTTCGACCCAGCCCATGTGGCGCAGCATCATCTCGGCAGAGAGGATCAGTGAGCCCGGGTTGACCTTGTCCTGACCGGCATATTTCGGCGCAGTACCGTGGGTCGCTTCGAACAGGGCCACGCCGTCACCGATATTGGCGCCCGGCGCGATACCGATACCGCCAACCTGAGCGGCCAGCGCATCGGAGATGTAGTCGCCGTTGAGGTTCATACAGGCGATGACGTCATACTCGGCCGGACGCAGCAGGATCTGCTGCAGGAAGGCGTCAGCGATGACATCCTTGACCACGATGGTCTTGCCGGTTTTCGGGTTCTTGAAGGAGCACCAGGGGCCGCCGTCGATCAGCTGGGCACCGTACTCGTTCTGGGCCAGGGCATAACCCCAATCCTTGAAGGCACCTTCGGTGAACTTCATGATGTTGCCCTTGTGTACCAGGGTCACGGAGTCGCGATCGTTGTCGATGGCATACTCGATGGCGGCACGCACCAGACGCTCGGTACCGGCTTTGGACATCGGCTTGATGCCGATACCGCAAGACTCGGGGAAGCGAATTTTCTTCACGCCCATCTCGTTTTGCAGGAAGGCGATCACCTTGTTCGCTTCAGCGCTGTCGGCCTTCCACTCGATACCGGCATAGATGTCTTCGGCATTTTCGCGGAAGATCACCATGTCAGTCAGATCCGGACGCTTGACCGGGCTCGGGGTCCCTTCGTAGTAACGGACCGGGCGCAGGCAGATGTAGAGATCCAGCTCCTGACGCAGGGCCACGTTGAGGGAGCGAATACCGCCGCCGACCGGAGTAGTCAGCGGGCCCTTGATGGCCACGCAATATTCACGAATGAAATCCAGGGTTTCGGCCGGCAGCCAGGCCCCTTCGCCATAGACATGAGTCGACTTCTCGCCGGTGTAGATCTCCATCCAGGCGATCTTGCGCTCGCCCTTGTAGGCTTTCTCGACCGCAGCATTCACCACATTCAACATGGCCGGGGTTACGTCAACACCGATGCCATCCCCTTCGATAAACGGAATGATCGGATGGTTGGGAACCTGCAGCTTGCCGTTGGCATCGACTGTGATTTTCTGACCCTGGGTCGGGATTACTACTTTGCTTTCCATCGGCATCTCCTAACTTCCGTTTGTTATCAACTTGTTTGTTGCGCGCGGCCATCTTAGCCCATTCATTTTCATAATAAAACGACAAGCAAGCATGTCAGACCAAAGAGGTAGCCACCCACCAGTGCGCCGTTACAACGCCTCCCAGACCCCGCCCCGTTATCCCTCCAGCTCGCTGGCCGCCGCCTGCGGCTGGCTCAGGGAGCGGTACTGGGAAGGGGTCAACCCGGTCTTCTGTTTGAACACCCGACAGAAGTAGTTCACGTCGGTAAACCCGCAGCGATTGGCCACCTCTTCGAGGCGGAAGCGATACTTCTTGAGCATGAACTTGGCCCGCTCCAGCCGTACCCAGCTGATGTAATCCGCCAGCCGCATATGCCCCTGCTGGCGGAACAAGCGGGAGAGGTGGCTGGGGGAGAGATTGAAGCGGGCGGCGATGCATTCACGGCTGATGGGGCGGTGAAAGTTTTCCTGAATGTAGATACAGATACCGTGGAAGAGATCAGAGCCGCGCGGACGACCGCTCTCCGACTCCACCAGCAGTTGCCGCGAGTAACTAAGCAGCGCCTGCAGCAGGTGATTGTCCATCGGCGCCCTTACCTGCTCCTGCGCCAGGGTGTTGAGGGAGAGCAGGATATGATCGAGCGCCCGCCCCGCCCCAGCCTGAATACTGTGCTTTTGCACATCAAAAAAGCCGGTGTCCCCCTTGTGCTTGCTCACCAGACTGAACCCTATCTGGCGCTTGCCAAACAACAGGCTGAGCACGGAACAGTCGTTGTCCCAGTCCGGCTTGTTCCAGCCGTTGGGGGGAATGTACATCGCCTCCCGCTGCCCCATCTGTACCGACTGTACATCCCCCTCCGGGGACCAGATCTGGTTGAGATAGTGGCCACTGAATACCAGCTCGAGACGCGGAAAATTGACCTGATAACTGAAGCAGGGAGGCACCCCTTTGTCAGAGGCAAACAACACCTTCTCAAAGCCTTCCCCCTCACTTAGAAAGCCATCCAACAGCTGGGTAAAGATGATACTCATGAATGATCCTGATCAAGATGCAGAGAGCAACCGATTGCGGTGCGCTGCCCCTGCCATGCTATAGTCCGCGCCAGACTGAAATTCCCAAAAAAATCGTTCTGATACAAGGAGCCATCCATGAGCTACCCGCCGTTTTTTCTAATGTGCAACCCGATCCAGGATTATGTCTGGGGCAGTCGTGACTCCCTGACCAAGCTGTTTGGCATCGCCAATTCCGAGGGCAAACCACAAGCAGAACTGTGGATGGGCGCTCACCCCAATGGCTGCTCCGAAGTGACGCTGGCGGGCGAGAGCGTGAAGCTTTCCAGCCTGATTGAAGCCAACCCCGTCGCCATGCTGGGCGAAGCCACCCAGGCGCGCTTCGGCTCACTCCCCTTCCTGTTCAAGGTGCTCTGCGCCGAGCAAGCACTCTCCATTCAGGTGCACCCGAGCAAGGCCCAGGCCGAAGCTGGCTTTGCCAAAGAAGAGGCCGCAGGCATCGATATCAAGGCGAGCAACCGCAACTACAAGGACCCGAACCACAAGCCGGAGCTGGTCTTTGCCCTCACCCGCTATCAGGCGATGAACGGCTTTCGCGCCATCCCGGCCATCCTGGCCCTGTTCGATCGGATGGCGCTGCCTGCACTGACCGACCTGACCACGGCGCTGCGCCAGTCACAGGATGAGGCTGGCTTGCAGCACTTCTTCCACCAGCTGCTGATCCTCTGCGGTGCGCGCAAGGATGAGGCGCTGGCTGGCCTGTTGGCCTATGCCGCCGCCCATCAGGATGAAGAGACCTTCGCCACCATCAGCAATCTGGCCAACCAGTACCCGGGGGATGTGGGGCTCTTCTCGCCGCTGCTGCTCAACGTGGTGACGCTTGAGCCAGGTCAGGCGATGTTCCTCGATGCCCAGACCCCTCACGCCTACATTCACGGCACTGGCCTCGAGATCATGGCCAACTCCGACAACGTGCTGCGCGCAGGGCTCACCCCCAAATACATGGATGTGCCGGAGCTGCTGGCCTGCACCCGCTGCGTCGCCAAACCGGATGACCAGATCCTGCTTAGCCCGCGCATGGAAGGCGCAGTACAGCACTTCGACGTGCCGGTACCGGACTTCACCTTCAGCGTCTATGGTGCAGGGGAACATGCCCTGACCACCGGCAATGCCGAGATCCTGTTCGCTATCGATGGGCCCATCACCCTGATTGGCCAACATGATGAGCATCTGACACTGACCGTCGGGCAATCTGCTTTTGTGCCCGCCAGCACCGGCGATTATCGCGTGATGGCTGAAGGGCGTTTTGCCCGCGCCAGCAACCGCTGATCCTGGTGGGCCATAGGCTCACCACCGTCTGTTCAGAGGGCCCTTCAGGGCCCTTTTTTCCAGCTCATCTGACCACATGGATGCGGGTACGGCTCACAAAGTTGGTCATTTAACCCAACGCCGAAGAATAACACGTTGACTTATAATGATTAATATCATTTGGCCTCCGTGGTCACGCCACCCTGCGGTTATGCGAGCCAGCTCACACCCTTCCGCAACAGTCATAAAAATCCAGTTAATGCCATTTTTTTCCTCTGTCCCCGGATATTAATCAAAGAAATAATAGAAACCGTTAATTTACAGGCAGCAGGAATAAAGCTTCAGACTATTTATATATGCAAGGTGTAACGACAGTTCCGATATTAATTTAAGTCGTGGAAGGTCGATTATTTTCAAATCAGGCCATTGCTGCCTGTTATTTTCCTGCGCTTTTATTTTCCGCCTGTATGGCCAGATCGTTTTCATTATCCATTTTATCTGGCTGATATTTGCCCCTGTCACCCTGTATATCCAGTGATAGCCGGGGCAATGCATGCAGATGGCCCTCTCGTCCGGCAGATATTCATTGGCTGAACCGGCAACTGCATTATCGGTTTTTATACGTTCGATACCCTACATCCATTAACCTGTGGCGACAAATATGAAACTGAAACGTTCTCTACTTGCGTGTGCCGTACTGGCTGGTCTGGTTGGTATATCCGGTTGTCAAAATGACTCAGATACCGCTGGCGATAACAATAACGAGACCAGCGTCTCCCGTTACGTCAATCCGTTTATCGGCACAGGGAATCTGGGCAACACCTACCCCGGTGCCACCACCCCGCACGGCATGGTGCAGCTTTCGCCCAACAACGGCGCCAATGGCTGGGAATACATCTCCGGCTATTACTACCACGACAACCGCCTCGCCGGATTTTCTCACACCCACCTCTCGGGGGCCGGAGCCGGAGATCTCAACGATATTCTGGTGATGCCGATCAACTCCCGCTCCAATTTCATGCTGAACGAGGGGTCGGCCTCCCTCAATCTGGAGGCCTCCCGTTACAGCCACAAGGATGAAGAGGCGACGGCGGGCTACTACAAGGTCACTCTGAAGGATTACGGCATCAAGGCCGAGCTGACCGCCTCGGATCGGGTGGGTGTCCATCGCTACACATTCCCGCAGGATAAAAAATCACAAATCGTGGTCAACCTCGGCTTCAAGGTCAACTGGGACTACACCTCAGACTCCTATCTGAAATGGGACAAAACCCACAACCGGATCGAGGGCCATCGCTTCTCTGACGGCTGGGCCCCCAGCCAGAAAGAGTTCTTCGTGATGGAGTTCGACCAGCCCATCAAAAATATCCGCTTCGCCTACTTCGACAAAGAGCAGAACCGCTATCTGGATCTGCCGGAAGGCACCACCGAGATCGGCAACGAGACCCGTGGCAAATATCAGTACGCTCGCGCCTATGTGGAGTTTGATACCGCAGATAAGGGTCTGGCAGTGGAGGCCAAGGTGGCCCTCTCCAACGTCGAGATCGGCCGGGATGGCAACGCTGGCGCCTCCCTCAACATGACCGAAGTGGCCAACATGTCGTTTAACGATGTCCGTCAGGCCGCCACTAAAAAATGGGAAGAGGAGCTGGGCAAGATCCGGGTCAGCGGGGATGAGGAGTACAAGCAGACCTTCTATACCGCGCTCTACCACACCTATCTGGGCCAGACCATCCACTCCGATCTGGACGGGCGCTACCGCCAGGTGCATCAGGGGCGCAATGCCTATCCGGATGGCAACACGCCGTGGGGCGAGCAGATCGACACCCTCAAGGAGTCGGTACGCACCGCCGATGCCAACCGGGATGGCAAAGCGGACTTTACCCGTTACGACACCTTCTCCCTGTGGGACACCTACCGCGCAGTACAACCCCTCTCGTCACTGCTGGAGCCGGATCGCCTCGCCGATGTGGTGCTCTCCATGCTCTCTTACGCCGAAGAGGAGTGGATGGACGATCAGGGCAACCTGCGCAAGGGCAGATTGCCGGAGTGGACCTTCAAGGGTAACGAGACCGGCATGATGATGGGGATGCACTCCACCCCGGTGATCCACGATGTGCTCTCCAAAGGCTCGCTGGACAGACGGATGATCGCCCTGGGCTTCAGCGATGCGGAGCGTCAGGAGATCAAGGAGCGACTGGTGACCGCCATGATCACCGATGCCCGCGCATCCACCAGCCAGGGGGTCGCCTGGATCAAGGAGTACGAACAGCAGGGCTATGTGCCAGCCCAGTTGCACGACACGCCGCCGACCAATGACTGGGAATCACACTCCCCCTTCAAGGATGCCTGGACCTCCTCCTACTCGCTGGAGTACTCCATGGATGACTGGGCGATCGCCCAATCGATCAAGGCGGTGTTTGGCGAAAGTGACCCCCGCTATCAGGAGTTTGCCGATCGCTCCAAGAACTGGCAGGCGCAGTTTGACTTTGGTGGCAAGCAGTACAAGGGGTGGTTCAAGGCCCGCGACTACGATGGCAAGTTCATCGATGCCGGTTGGGTCGACCCGAAAACCGGGCGGGCAGTGGGCAAGGATTGGCGCCCGGACATGTTTAACTGGTCATTCGCCGAGTCCAACGGCTGGCAATACGCCTTCAGCGTGCAGCATGACATCCACGGTCTGGTCGATCTGATGACCCGTTTCGATCAGACCCAGAATCCTCAGGCCAAACGAGGCAAACTGTTTGCCAAGCGGCTGGACGAGTACTGGACCACCTACCCGGATCGCAACGCCGGCGACAACCAGTTCCCGGTGTTCAACACCGGTAACGTGGGTCAGCATGTGCAGGGCAACGAACCGGATATCCATGTTCCCTACCTTTACAACTACGTAGGGCAACCCTGGAAGGGACAGGCGGCCATCGCGGCAGCCACCAACGTCTGCTACAAGAACACCCCGGACGGCATCTGTGGCAACGATGACTTTGGCACCCTCTCTGCTTGGTTCGTGTTCCGGGCGCTGGGCTTCTTCCCGGTCAATGCCTCCTCCGGCATCTACGAGATTGGCACCCCCATGTTCGACACCGCCTCGCTCGATGTAGGGGCTGGCAAGCAGTTCACCGTCACGGCCCAGAACGTCAGCCGCGACAACATCTACATCCAGTCTGCTCGCCTCAATGGCAGCGAGTTCAATCGCAGCTACCTCACCCATGAGGAGATCCTGAGTGGCGGCAAGCTTGAATTCGTGATGGGCGATAGCCCCAACCAGAACTGGGCCAGCCAGCCGGAAGATCTGCCGCCCGCGCAAGGTATCGGCACCTTCCTGCACGAAGGCGACCTGCCTGCCGGTTCCCGTTAATCACCTTCGGGGGAGGGTTCCCTCCCCCCTCATCACTCAATAAATGGAATGCCCATGTTCAAGCGCAACTTCATCTCCCTTGCCGTTATTGTCGGCCTGACTGGCGGTATCGCCGGCTGTACTGACGAGGAAGAGTCAACCTCGATCGAGATCCCCGTTACCCCGATTGTCGACCTGTCAGTGCTCAACTATGTCAATCCCATGATAGGTACCGCCGCCTCCGGCCACACCTTCCCCGGTGCTACCCGCCCTGCCGGCATGGTGCAGCTCTCGCCGGATACCTTTATTGGCTCCAACACCGATCATGAGAGCGGGCTCAACCCCTGGCACTCAGCCTCCGGCTACTGGGACTCCTCCAATTACCTCACGGGCGAGATCGTCGCGACCGATGTCCCGCTCTACGGCTTCTCCCATACCCATCTCTCCGGCACCGGCGCCACCGATCTGGGCGACATTCTGGTACTGCCCTACGCCGAGATGGCCGACGCCCAGATAAACGCCTTTGACAAAACCAACGAGCAAGCCAGCGCCGGTTATTACAAAACCAGGCTGAACAAAGGGGGGATTGAGGTTGAGCTGACCACCACCAAACGGGTCGGTTTGCACAAGTACACCTTTGCCAAGGGGGCGGATCGCAATGTGAAATTCGATCTGGGCCACACCCTGCTGAACAACAACGGCCAGTCGCTCAAAAACAAAATCGAAGTGGTGGATGAGTACACCCTTCGCGGCCGCAAAACCTCCACTGGCTGGTTCCAGGGCCAGAACCATCAGGGCCAGAACATCTTCTTCTACGCCAAATTCAGCCAGCCAGTGGCCAAGGCCATGCTGGGCGAGCAGGACAAGATGCCGACCCGGGAGATGCGCCCCAACAGCGTCTATCAAGGGGATGACCTGACCGCCTACCTCAATTTTGGCCAGGGTGGCCAACCGATCGAGATCCGGGTCGGCATCTCGGCGGTGAGCTGGCAAGGAGCACAGAAGAATCTGGAGGCCGAAACCCCCACCTTTGATTTTGCCAAGGTGAAAGCCGAGGCCGAATATGCCTGGGCCGACAAGCTGACCAGGATCCGCGCGGAGGGAGGCACTCAGACCGAGAAGACCAACTTCTACACCGCCCTCTACCACATGATGATCGCCCCCATCGAGCTCTACGATGTGGATGGCAAGTATCTTGATATGCAGGGCACCCTGCGCACCCTGCAACCTGGTGATACCCCCAACTACTCCATCTACTCGACCTGGGATACCTTCCGCGCCGTTCACCCCATGTGGACCATCATGGACCCGCCACAGGCGACCCTGTATGCCAAGGACCTGATCCGCAAATCCAACGTGGAGTTTGGCCTGCTGCCCAAGTGGGAAGGCCACGGCTCGGAAACCGGCACCATGATCGGCTACCCCTCGGCGGCCATCCTCGCCGATGCGGTGACCAAGGGGCTGATCGATGCCGAGGAGGCGCTGCAAGCCTCGGTCAAATCGGCTCACTACCGGCCTGCCGATTACCCGCAAATCCATGACGACATTCTGAGCTCGCTGATGGCCGGTCAGCTTAGCTATCACGAAAAAGAGCAGTGCGTCCGTTATCCCAACTGGAACTCGGTCTCCTACTCGCTGGAGTTCTCTTTCTACGACTGGACCATCGCCGAGATGGCGAAAGCCGCGGGCGACATGACCACCTATCAGGAGTTCAAGGCGCGCTCCTACAACTCGCTCAAGCATTGGGATCCCCAGGCTGGCAATGCCGATGGCAAGGGCTTCTTCGTGCCGACCGAGCTGAAAAATGGCGACCCGTGCGCCCTGAAATACGCGGCGGCCGATTTCGATCCCTACAAGTCGGATGCCTTCTACTACACCGAGGGCAACGCCTGGCAGTGGCAGTGGTCATTCATGCAGGATCTCGACAAGCTGACCGAGATCATGGGCGGCCAGCAGGGGCTGAACGACAAGCTCAACAACCTGTTCAACGCCGACCCCAACGGGGGCGAGGCACATCAGGACATGACGGGGTACATCGGGCAGTACATCCACGGTAACGAGCCCTCCCACCACGTCATCTATCTCTACAACCGCACCGCCCAGCCCTGGAAAGCGCAGGAGTACCTCGACCGGGTCTACAAGGAGTTCTACAAAACCACCCCGGATGGTCTGATCGGCAATGAAGACGTCGGGCAGATGTCGGCCTGGTATCTGATGAGTGCCATGGGCTTCTATCAGATAGCTCCGGGTGATCCGACCTACACCATCGGTCGTCCCATCTTTGACAAGGTCACCATCAACCTGCCCAACGGTCAGTTCAAGGTGGTGGCGCAGAATAATGGTCCGGACAACCTCTATGTCAAAGAGGTCACCATCAATGGCAAGCCACTCAACCAGTACAACACCTTCGCCCACAGCGAGATCCGTCCCGGTGGTGAACTGCGCTTTGTGATGACCAACCAGCAACCGACCCCGTAACTCTACAAGCGGCAAGCCACCCGGCTTGCCGCGTTTTCATATCCGGAATTGAGGAACAACGATGTTCAAACCCCACAAGCTGGCCATCATGGTGACCGCCCTGCTTGGCCTCTATGGCTGCAACACAAACGATGAGACCACTGACAACGGCCGCCCCGACAATGCCCTGCAGGTGCTTCAATATGTCGATCCGCTGATCGGCACCGATGGGCCGGGCAATGTCAATCCGGCCCCCGTCATGCCGGAGGGGATGATCCAGCCGGGCCCGGATAGCTGGAACCAAGTCAACTGGAATGGCAAGGGCTCCCCATCCGACTATCACCACCATCTGGCCAAGCTTTCCGGCTTCAGCAGCACCCATATCTCGGGGGCAGGCAAGGGCGATCTCAATGACTTCGCCTTCTTGCCCTTCACCGGCAGCAATACCGACCCGGTCACCATCAACAGGCCGAGCGAGCTGTCGGAGGTGGGCTATTACAAGGCCGATCTGGTAGAGACCGGCATCAAGGCCGAACTGACGGCTACCCAGCGGGTCGCCTTCCACCGTTACAGCTATCCGGCAGGTGAAGATCGCAAAGTCCAGCTCGATCTGCAGCACGAGTTGCTGGAGCAATACGGCAACCACTCCCGCAATATTTACTTCAAGCGGGTGAGCGACAACGCCATTGCCGGAGCCAGAACCAGCAACGAGTGGGGGCAGTGGCAAACAGTCTTTTTCTACGCCGAGTTTTCCGAACCCTTCGTGGAGCAGACCCTCTATGTCGATGGCAAACTGAGCAACGACACCGAGGTGGGTCTGGCCGATTACATCGGGTATGGCGAAACCAGACCCCGAGTGCGGGATGTAGTGACCCGGCTTAACTTTGCCAAAGGGGATCTGCCCATCACCATGAAGATGGCGATCTCGGGCACCGGCATTGAGGGGGCCATGGCCAACCTGCGCGCCGATGAACATGGCTATCGCTTCGATCAGGTGGTGCAGGAGAACAAACTGGCATGGGCAAAAGTGCTCAATAAATTCACCCTGGAGGGTGGCAGCGATGCCGACAAGACGATGTTTTATACCTCGCTCTATCGCACCTACATCGCCCCCTTCGTCTATCAGGATGTGGATGGTCAATATCGCGGAATGGATGGCAAGGTGCATCAGGCCAAGCCGGGCTTTACCAACTATTCGGTCTACTCCATGTGGGACACCTTCCGCGCCGCCCACCCATTGAAGACCATCATCGAAAAAGAGCGCGCCATCGACTATGTGCACGATCTGCTCAACAAATATAAAACCGGCGGCATCATGCCGAAGTGGGAGCTGCACTCCGACTATACCGGCGAGATGGTCGGCTACCCGGCGGTCTCCATCATCGCCGACGTCATCGTCAAATACCCGGATGCATTCACACAGGAAGAGATAAAGCTGGCGCTGCAGGCGGCCAACGTCTCCGCCAACTTTGACCTCGCGCTGACCAACACCTGGGTGCCTTATCAGGATCCCTGGAATGGTGACAAGCGCTTCACCGTGATGACTCGTCACGGCCAGTATGCCGAGCAGCACGGCTATGTCCCCGCCAACGTCAAACTCAAGCCCGAAGAGGGCGGCATGGCGCAGGACAAATACGATGAGCTGGTCAACGAGTCCGTCTCGTACGGCGTCGAGAATGCCTACTACGACTGGTGTATCGCCCAGCTGGCCCGCCTGGCGGGCGACAAGTCTGCCGAGAACCGCTATCTGACCCGGGCCACCACCTGGCGCGCCTATTTTGACTACAACCCAACGGAATATGGCAAATATGGTTCGACCGGCTTTATGCGCCCCAAAAATTACGATGGCAGCTGGGTCAACAAGGCGTTGTTTCCCAAATCAACCATCAAGCCACAACTTCCCCAGCCCCAGGTGACAGCTACACTCGGGGCTTTCTGAC
>NZ_JAPDBM010000025.1:0-62095 GCF_027705265.1 Aeromonas sp. QDB11
TTGCGATTAAATCAGATCACAAACGAAGCCTTTTTTCTATCTATTTCAATTGGTTGTAGCTAAAGATCCTGTACATGAGGCGCTGCTGCAGGAGGAGTACGACAAGCTAAGCCAGCAGCTGCAACACTACTACGCCAGTCGCAAACGGCTGCTGGAGCTGCGCAAGCGCAAGGCGCTGGCGCGCTATGACCGCCTCAAGCTGCAACTGGAGTACCGTGCCCTGCGGGATGGCTTCATTGCAGGCAAACGCAACTGGAGCCGCCTGCTGGCAGGCATTGCATGATGCCTTGCCGGTGTCAAACAGACTAAAAGAGAAGACCGCCAGCTGGCGGTCTTCTCTTTTATGATTCAACTCAAGCTAGTTGGCTTGGCTCTGTTGTTGCTGCAACTGATCCAGTGCCTGTTGCTCCTGCTGGCTGAGACCGAGCTGTTCGCAGGCCTGCTCAAAGCTGATCCCCGGATGGCGCATCATGTTATCCAATAACAGGAGGGCTAGTTGGCTTGGCTCTGCTGTTGCTGCAACTGATCCAGTGCCTGTTGCTCCTGCTGGCTGAGACCCAGCTGTTCGCAGGCCTGCTCAAAGCTGATCCCCAGATGGCACATCATGATGTCGATGGCGGGCAGATAGTTTTTCATAGCTTCTTCCATGGTGATCCTCCAGACCCGTCTCTTATGCCCTGAACCACTCGGGGCGGCAATTAGACTTTAGGCTTAGTCTGTCCATTTGATAAGCACCCCTGCCACTGGGGGAGGGAATTTGTTACCCTGCACCATGATAAAAACGGTTGCCGTATGACTGCGAGCAACAGGTGAGGAGCAGGGCATGTTATTGAGTTTCTTGATCATCGCTTCAGGTTGGTGGCACATCCGTGCTGCCTACGGTTCAGACAGCCGCCAGTTCTATATCAGCAAGCCACTGACCATGTTGCTTATCATTGCGTTGGCGTTCGGCTACCAGAGTTATGACCACGATGGTTCTCACGCCTGGATCCTGCTCGGTCTCTGTCTCTCGCTGGCGGGGGATGTGTTGCTGATGCTACCCACTGATCGCTTCATTCAGGGCTTGGCGGCATTTCTTGTCGCGCACCTCTGCTACATCGTCGGGTTTGCCCAAGGGCCACTGGTGCTCAATCTGTTGGATGGTTTACTGCTGTTGCTGATCGCCGGCATGGTCTTTGGTCTGCTGTGGGGCAAGCTGGGGGAGATGCGGATCCCGGTCTTCTGCTACATGTTGGTGATCATCGGCATGGCCTGGGTGGCCGCCGGTGCCTGGCACGCCTCTCTCACCGCCGGTTCTGCCGCCGCTCTGGTGGGGGCGCTGATGTTCCTCTTCTCCGACAGCATGCTGGCGCTCGATCGCTTCCGCCGCCCCTTTCCCCACGCCCGGGCCTGGGTCATGAGCAGCTACTTCGCGGCACAATTCCTGATTGCAGGATCGTTGGCGGGATAACGCCATGTTAGGCATTTTCTAAAAATTGACTTTTCGAAAGGGAATAAGTAAAAATGTAGGTGGCTCAGCGGTTTAGGTCGTCGGTCCCTGATATATTCATACTTTCGCTAAAATTGTGTTACTAACGGCATAAGCCTAGACTCTAGCCCCAAATATCATGAAAGATATATATTTCAAAATTTATCACCCTACGTTAGATATTGTATCTGACCGTACATTTCGTTCAATCCTTAAAAAATTTTCGTCGGTTGTACGAGAAATTCAATATCAAGAAGTTATGGTATTGGTGAACCAAAGTGACTTAAGTCCTTCTGAAAAACAATCAATTCGTGACAAGCTCAAAGGTAAGCTGAATCACATCGATGCTTACTACATCGAAAAAATTGAGCGCGGTAGCATCACCATTACTGGCTTGGTAACCACTGCAGCCTTAGGTTTACTTGCGGTCACAGTTGGCGAATCAGTAAAGGAAGCATGGAAAAAGTCCGAGTTTCACAAGTCTCTGGTCGAATACTTAACTATGGACTTAACGCGAGAAAAGCAGATTGAACGCAATGTTGATCGTGTTTTTGATGCTTGGAACTTCGATGGTTTTGTTCTCGAAAGTGTTGAAAAAGAGCAAATGCCTGACGGTTCAATAGAAATTGCAATCAATATAAACACAGATCCATGGCTATCTAAACACATAGAAGATAATCTAACCCGCGATGATGTTGATGCTCTTTTATCTCAACTAAACGATGAGATTAAAAAGTTAGAAGAAAATGCCTAACAAACTGTTTAAGAGTGGTGCGCTGCGTGTGGCACTTTTACTATGCGTGGGTTTAAGTGATTAAGGTGGTATGTG
Organism: Aeromonas sp. QDB11; assembly: GCF_027705265.1. Classification (NCBI taxonomy): domain Bacteria; kingdom Pseudomonadati; phylum Pseudomonadota; class Gammaproteobacteria; order Aeromonadales; family Aeromonadaceae; genus Aeromonas; species Aeromonas sp. QDB11. The sequence continues at coordinate 2,298 of NZ_JAPDBM010000025.1, forward strand.
GCGACTTAGGTATTGCATTGCTCACACCTTAACAGGGCGTAGTCGAGTACAGGTAACAGGTAACAGATAACGAAAAACGGGCGCTTGCCCGTTTTTCGTTTTATGCCCTGCGGTTTTTCACGCCTCTAGCGGCTCGGCATCCGCTGCCCGCGGAGCGGGGGATTTGAGCAGCAGCATCAGACCGCTGGCGACCAGCAGGAAGATCCCCATGATGTAGAAGACCTGGTTGTAGGCCATGATGGCAGCTTCCCGGTTGATTGTATTGGAGAGCATGGCGCGGGCCTGCTGCTCGGCCAACTCGGGGCCAGAACCCTGCGCCATCATGCTATGGGCCAGCTGCAGCAGATAGGTTTGTCCCTCGATACTGCTGGCGGGCAGGGTACTGCCGATCTGGAGCATATGGGTGCGGGTGTCGTTGTCGAGCATGGTCGCGATGATGGCGATACCAAAGGCACCACCCAAGTTGCGCAGCACGTTGAGCAGGGTGGAGGAGGATGGCACCTCATCATGACTCAGACTGGCGGTGGCGACCAGGGAGAGAGGCACCATGATGAAGGGCTGCCCCAGCGCCCGCACGATGAGCGACTGAATGAGCTGCGGCCCGGCATAGTCGGCACTCATGTTGACGTTCATAAAGCAGCTGACGGCGAAGATGAGAAAGCCGAAGCTCACCAGATAGCGCGGATCGACCTTGTGGGTCAGTTTGGGCACCAGCGGCAGCACCAGCAGCTGGGGCAGCCCCATCCACATCAGCACTTCGCCAATCTCCAGCGCGTTGTAGTTGTGGATCTGGGTCATGTAGAGCGGCAGCACATAGATAGAGCCCATCAAGGCCATCCCGAGGATCAGGTAGGCAAAACAGGCGAGGGCAAACCGCGGGTTGTGCAGCAGCCGCAGGTTGACCAGCGGGTGGCGGCGCAGCAGCTGGCTGATGACGAAGAAGACCAGCGAGACGACCGAGATGATGGTCAGGCGCACGATGAAGGTTGAGCCGAACCAGTCCTCCCGGTTACCCTCCTCCAGTACCACCTCCAGCACGCCCAGACCGAGCGCCATGGTGACGATGCCGATAAGGTCGACCCGCTTGATCACCTCCCAGTCCACCGCCTTCTTGTCCAGCCCATGCGCCAGCATGGCCATCACCAGCATTCCCGGCGGGACGTTGAGATAGAAGATGTAGTGCCACGACATCTGCTCGGTGAGCCAGCCGCCGAGGGTTGGGCCGATGGCCGGGGCGAAGGTGGCACAGAGACCGAACAGCGCCATGCCGGTAGCCCGCTTCTGCAGCGGCAGCAGGGTAACGATGAGGGAGAAGGCCATCGGGATAAGTGCCCCGCCGGTGAAGCCCTGCATCGCCCGGAAGACGATCATGCTGGTGAGGTTCCAGCTGAAGGAGCAGAGCACGGAGGAGACGATAAAGGCGCCCGTGGTCCACAGCAGGTAACGGCGCACGCTCAGCCCCCGGCTCAGCCAGCCACTAAGAGGGATGGCGATCATCTCCGCCACCAGATAGGAGGTGGAGATCCAGGAGCTTTCGCTCAGGGTGGCAGAGAGCGCCCCCTGAATGTCCTTCAGGGAGGCGTTGGTGATCTGGATATCGAGGATGGCCATGAAGGCGCCGATAAGGCCGCCGATGACCGCGATCCAGTGGCGACGTGGAATGGGTTCCATCAGTTGGCGGCCGTCATGGCATCAGGAGTACGGGTATCTACCGTCACTTCGCTGGATAGGCCCGGCAGCAGCTTGCCGGCGAGCTGACCCGGCTCGGGGATACGGATTTTGACCGGTACCCGCTGCACAATCTTGGTGAAGTTGCCGGTGGCGTTCTCCGGTGGCAGCAGGGCGAACTTGGCACCGGTGGCTGGCGCCAGACTATCGATGACCCCCTCGACTGGCTGATCCGGATAGGCATCAAGCACCACTTCGACCTTCTGGCCGGGCTGCATATGGGCGAGCTGGGTCTCCTTGAAGTTGGCCTCGACCCACACCTGTTGCAGCGGCACCAGACTGGCGACCTGCATGCCGGACTGGACGTAGAGCCCCTCCCGCAGGCTGCGCTTGCCGATGATGCCATCGGCTGGTGCCCGCAGCTCGGTGTAGCCGAGCTCCAGCTTGGCCTGCTCCAGTTGTGCTTCGCTCAATGCCAGCTTGGCCAGGTTTTGTTTGCGCTCGGCATCCAGCACCAGCAGTCGCTCACGGGCTGCCTGCAGCGCGGCTTTGGCCTCTTGGGCTTGCGCCTGATTGACCTGCAGACCGGCACGCACCTCGTCCAGACTGTCTTGCGAGCTGTAGTTGCGCTGGTTGAGCTGACTGATGCGGTTGACCTGCTGGCTGGCGCGCAGCTGCTCGGCATTGGCGGAGGCGACCTTGGCCTCGGCCTGCTGGATCAGGCTCAGTTGTTGGGTGCGGGTGGCAGCGAGATTTTCGGCCGTCGCCTGATTGAGATGCAGGTCGGCCTCAGCCTCGGCCACTTTGGTCTTGTATTCACGGTCATCGAGCCGGGCGATCAGCTGGCCCGCTTTGACCGGCTGGTTGTCGGTGACCAGCACTTCGCTGATATAGCCGGGCAGCTTGGAGCTGATCCCGGTCACTTCACTCTGCAGGTAGGCGTTGTCGGTGCTTTCAAAATAGCGGCCGTGAAGATACCAGTAACCGGCGAACAGCAGACCGAGCAGCGCCAATATCATGGCTGCCAGCAGGGGGATTTTCTTGTGTTGACTCATTTTTGTGATTCCTGAACTTAAGGGGCGCAGGCTAACACTGGTCAACTGTTTCGATTAGTATTGGTTCACGAGATATACAGTTTCACTGGTGCAACAATGGATCTCAATGCCGCGTTAATTCTGGTGCGTATCGTCGACAAAGGCTCGTTTACGGGAGCCGCCCGCGAGCTGGGGATGACCAAGGCGATGGTCAGCCGCCGTATCGCCGAGCTGGAACAGCGGCTCGGGGTGCGCCTGCTCTATCGCTCCACCCGTCAGCTCACTTTGACCGAGGAGGGGGAGAAGTACTACCTGCACTGCAGCAAGGCGGTCGATGCCCTGACCGAAGCCGAGCTGATGCTGAGCGCCAGCCAGCAGGAGGTGACCGGCATCCTCAAACTGGCGGTGCCCATCGAGACGGGGCAACTGGTGGTCGGACGGCTGGTCGCCAAGTTTTTGCAGGCCTATCCTGCCCTGCAGGTGGAGCTGGAGCTGACCAATCGGGTGGTGGATCCCATCAGCGAAGGGCTGGATGCGGTGGTGCGAATTGGTGACATGAGCGACTCCAATCTGGCGGCGCGCCGGCTCTGGAGCACCGGGCGGCTGCTCTGTGCCAGCCCGGACTATCTGGCCCGCAGCCCGGCCATCGCGCGGCCGGAGGATCTGGTCAATCACGAGCGGGTGACGGTGAGCAGCGGGTTTCTCGCCTCCCATTGGTGCTTCGAGTTGGATGGCAGAGAGGTGCTGGTTGACCCCCCATCCCGTTTTCGGGTCAATAATATTACCTGTGCCCGGGAGGCGGCGAAGGCGGGGCTGGGGTTGGCCTCGTTACCCGCTATGCTCTGTCAGGATGAGCTGGCCAGCGGCGAGCTGGTGATCCTGCTGCCAGAGTGGCAGCAACCCAGGGTACCCATCTACCTGCTGTTTCCGGAGCGGCGGCTGATGCCGCGCAAGTTGCGGGCATTCATCGATTTCATGATTGAGAACGGCGCCGAGTTTGGCATCGACAAGCTGTTGTAAGGGGGAGCTATGGATAACTGGATCAATCTCTATCGCGCCTCTCATACCCTGGAGGCACACGCCCTGAAAGGGGCGCTTGAGGCAGAAGGGGTGCTGGTGCGGCTCAATGGCGAGGGGCTGTCTGGCGCCCTTGGCGAACTGCCGGTCGACATGCTGCAGGTGACCCTGATGGTGCGGGCCGAGGATCGCAGCAGGGCGGGGCGGGTCATCGAGCGTTACCAGCAGCGTCAGGGTAACGGCTGGCTGTGCGGCCAGTGCGGGGAGGAGAACGGCGCCAACTTTGACGTCTGTTGGCGCTGTCATCACGATCCCCACGACAGCTGATCTTTCTCCGCTAGCGCGGCGGGAACTCGATATCTTCCCCCGCGCTGGCATCGTGATAGATCGCCAGGTCCAGCTCGTTTTCGCTGCGGGCGATCAGCACCGACACCAGAATATCCCCAGATACATTGACCGTGGTGCGCGCCATGTCGAGGATCCGGTCAATGCCAGCAATCAGTGCCACACCTTCCAGCGGCAAGCCCACCGCAGTCAGTGTCAGGGTCAGCAGCATGAGCCCGGTGCCCGGGGTACCCGCGGTGCCGATACTGGCCAGGGTGGCGATGCTGATGATGGTCAGGTAATCGACCATGTGCAGATCCACCCCGAATGCCTGAGCCACAAACAGCGCGGTGACCCCCTGATAGAGAGCCGTGCCATCCATGTTGATGGTGGCACCGATGGGCAGCACCTTGGCGGTGATGGCGGGTGAGACTCCCAGCCGCTTCTCGGCGCAGGCCAGACTGATGGGCAGGGTAGAGCTGCTGGAGCTGCTGGTGAAGGCCACCGCTTGGGCATCGACGATGCTTTTGAAGTAGTGCAACGGATTGAGCCGTGCCAGCAGGAGCAGCAGGGTGCTGTAGACCCCGAGTACATGCAGCAGGCAGCCGAGGTAGACGGCGCCGATCACCTTCAGCAGCGGCAGCAGCAGGTCGAGGCCGTACTTGCCGGTCATCCAGGCCATCAGGGCGCAGACACCGTAAGGGGCGAGCGCCATCACCATCTGGGTCAGCTTGAACATCCCCTCGGCCAGCGAGGTGAAGAAGAGGATGGCGGGACGACCACGGCGACCGCTGGCGTTGAGGGCCACCGCCAGCGCGACCGCAAAGACGATCACTTGCAGGATCTTGCCATCCACCATCGCCTGCACCGGGTTGCTCGGCACCAGATGGCTCAGTACGCTGGCCATGGTGGGCGGTTCCGACATGCCGATCCGCTCATAGGGGCCCATGTCGGCGCCCATGCCGGGTTCCAGCAGCCAGCCCATCATCAGGCCGATGCAGATGGCGATGGCGGTCGAGCAGAAGTAGAGGCAGATCGCCTTGCTGCCAATGCGATCGAGGGCCTTTCCCTTGAGCAGCGAGGTGAGACCGGCGATGACCGAGCAGAAAATGAGGGGCACCATCAGCATCTGGATGGTGTTGACGAACAAGACGCCAAGGGGCTTGAGCAGCAGGGCTTGCTGTTCAAAACCGACGCCCAGACCAATCCCTGTCAGCATGCCGATCAGGGTCTTGAGCCAGAGGGGGCGGCGGGTCCAGATCTGCCAGGGCTTGAGAGCCTCTCCATGGAACAGCATGACGCCAATATCCTTATACATTGTCTGCGATGGCCAAAAAGGGGCGCCAGTGTAGCGATCCCTGACGCGGGTTGCCACATTATCGACAAAGCGGCGGCGGTGACCACTCCCCTGGCCAGGTAATGCGCAATTTATTGGCCTATATCAAGATCCCTCCGGGCGGGGCGATATTTAATTGGCATTAAATATGTTCATTATTGAGGTGAGAGATGTCGCAATCGGTTCATGGTCACGAAGTGATGGAGATGATGCTGGCACAAGGGGGACAATTTACCCGTGCCAGCCTGAAACAGGCGATGGCGGAGCGGTTCGGTGCCGAGGCCCGTTTTCATACCTGCAGCGCCAGCGAGATGGATGCAGAAGCGCTGATCGACTTCCTGGCCGCTCGCGGCAAATTTATCGACTCGGCAGAGGGCTTCCAGACCCACGCCGACAAGATCTGCAACCACGGTTAACCCCGCAGCGAGCGCATCTGGCGCTCGCTCAATTCTTCGCCCTTTGCTATATTTCGCCCCCTCTCTTTTCCCTATTCAGGGCGTAACCAGGGCGTTGTATGGATACTTTTTCTGCCGCAGTCATGCTGTTTCTGATCATGGACCCGCTGGGCAACCTGCCGGTCTTCCTCTCTATCCTGCGTCATATCGATCCCAAGCGACGCCGCAAGGTGATGATCCGCGAGCTGCTCTTCTCGCTGGCCATCATGATGCTGTTCCTGTTTGTCGGTCAGCAGATCCTCGGCTTCCTCAATCTGCGGCAGGAGGCTGTCAGTATTGCGGGGGGCATCATCCTGTTCCTGATCGCCATCAAGATGATCTTCCCGAGTGAAGGGGGGGTGACCGGACTGGCGGCGGGCGAGGAGCCCTTCCTGGTGCCGATGGCGATCCCGATGATTGCCGGTCCGTCGATCCTCGCCTCTTTGATGCTGCTGGCCAATCAGGAGCCCGCTCGGATGGTGGACTGGTCGCTGGCGCTCTTCATGGCCTGGGCCGCCAGCGCGGTGATCCTGATGTTCTACGAGGTATTCAACAAGCTGCTGGGTGAGCGGGGACTCACTGCGGTGGAGCGGTTGATGGGCATGCTGCTGGTGATGATCTCGGTCCAGATGCTGCTGGACGGCGTACATCACTATCTGGCGGTGACCGGTCAGGGCTGACCGGTTTACATGCCGAAATAAATGAAACGGGGCTATGCAGAGCCCCGTTTTTTGTGCCGCCAAGAAGGTGTGCCGTCACCCGTGTGTGGTCGCTGCGGGTTCCAGTTTGCTCATGATGAGGGAGAGCAGCAGCTCCCGCAGCCAGCGGTGGCCCGGGTCTTCGCTGTGACGCTGATGCCAGATCAGCAGGTGGGAGATGCTGTCCAGCCCGATGGGCAGCGGCAGCTGCAACAGCGGATAGACCTGGGTGGCGTGGCGGGCGTAGAGCTTGGAGAGCGTCACTATCATGTCGGAGTGCATCCCCATCCGCAGCGCCGCCTCGAAGGAGGGCACGGTCGCCTCGATACGTCGATAGAGATCCTGCTCAGCCAGCTTGTGATCCAGCATCCAGCGGTCCCGCCCCTCGCAGTAAGTCTGCACATGGGGGTAGCTGAGGTAGTGATCCAGATTCCAGTTGGGCTCCCGCAGCGCGGGGTGGTGCTGCTGCACCAGACAGGTGAGATCATCGACCGCCAGCACTCGCTGACAGATGCTGTCGGGCAGGGTGTCGAGCCGGTAATCGGAGCTGATGCAGTTCTCCCGCACCGCGAAGGCGATGTCCACCTGGCCCTGACTCATCTCGGTCAGACTGTTCTCGGTCCACTCCTCGTAGCGCAGGCGGATCCGTGGTGCCTGCCGCTTCAGCTCGCTCAGGTAGAGCGGGGCAAACAGGGTAAAGGCGCTGTCCATGCTGGCGATGACAAACTCTCGCTCCGAGCTGGCGGGGTCGAACTCGGGCGGCTGGATCAGGTTATCCAGCGACAGCAGGATGGGTTGCAACTGCTGTTGCAGCGCAAGGGCGCGGCCGGTGGGTTCCAGCCCATAGGCGGAGCGGATGAAGAGGGGATCGTTGAAAGTGTCGCGCAGGCGGCCGAGGGCCTTGCTGACCGCAGACTGGCTCAGATGAAGGCGGCGTGCCGCCTTGCTGCCGTTGCGCTCCTCCAGCAGTACCTGCAGGATAATCAGCAGATTGAGGTCGATGCGACCCAGTTGTTCCAGCAGCATGATATGAATCCTCTTCAATTCTAAGATGAATTTATACCATTTGTTTTCATATCTTGGCGATCTTATCCTCGAATGGTCTCAGGTTCGCATGAACCACTGGTACAGGATGTAGCGGTTGAGGGGACATGTAGCACAATCAATATGGCGACCTCAGGGTCGCCCTATTTTTTGGCTATGATTTATTTGCTCACTTGCACCTGCCTTGATTTTGCCCAACAATCCCTGCGCTCTATTTTGATACAAGTAACAGATATCTCTTTGTGAGGGAGTATCCCTATGGGACTCGGTGGAATTCATATCTGGCATATGCTGATCCTCTTGCTGGTCGTTGTGCTGGTCTTCGGCAGCAAGCGTCTTGCCGGTGCAGGTGAGGATCTGGGTACCGCCATCAAAGATTTTCGCAAGGCGATGCGTGACGACGCAAATCATCCGAAATAAGCAGTAGGAGTAGAAAATGTCTGTAGACGAGAAAGTTGAACTGAACGAAACCTGTGACAGCTGCGGCTGTTTTGCCGAGATCGGCACCATCATCGGCGAAGGCGACGATGTGATGGATCTGGTTATTGAAGCCGCGGCCGAGGCTGATGCCCGCGCCAAGCTGGCTGCCTATGAAGCACTGGCCAAGCAGGTCACTGCCGAAGCTCAAGTGAGCAGCGAACTGACCCAAGGCGCCAACGGCGTGATCCTGAAAGCCCGCCTGCAATTCACCTGCACCGCCGAAAAACTGATTTTCGAAATGCGGGCCCGCTCTATCTGAGTGGTCTGATAACGCGGCAGGTTTGCCTGCCGTGTTGACCCTTCTGCTGTGGGTCGGCGTTCTATAGTTACTCTACCCCACAGACGTTTTTGCCCGGCGCGAGTCGGCCAACAGAAGGCGCAAACATCATGACGCAGCGATGGATCTCTGCCCCCAATCCCACCTTCTATCGTGATCCTTGCTGCCAACAAGCAGCAGGCGTGACGTCAGCGCAGGGGCAGCCATCGTGATGCGACGCTGGATCTGGGCTCTGCTGGCCCTCTGCTGTTTCCCCCTGCTGGCGGCTGAACTCAAGCCACTGCGTCTGCCCCAACCCGGGGACCTCGAAAGCATTCTGCAAAAACGCGAACTCAGGGCTCTGGTGGTCTATGAGCGCGGCTTCTATTTTCTCGATCGCGGCTCCCAATACGGCATTCTGGTCAACCAGCTGCAAGGGTTCGAGCGCTGGCTGAACAAGACCTATCTCGCCAAGGAGAAGGTCAAGCTCAAGGTGGTCTACATCCCGGTGCGCCAGGACAAGCTGCTGGACTATCTGGCCGAGGGGCGCGGCGATCTGGTGGCGGCGACCATGACGGTGACCCCGACCCGGCGTGAACAGGTGGCCTTCTCCCGGCCGCTCATCTCTTCCATCGAGGAGTGGGTGGTAAGCCAGAACAGCCTGCCCGCCTTCAGCCGCATTACCCAGCTCTCAGGCAGGCGGGTCTGGGTGCGTGCCAGCTCCAGCTACTACGAGAGTCTGCGTCAGCTCAACTGGCTGTTTCGTGAGCTGGGGCTGCCCCCCGTCTATATCGAAACGGTGCCCGAATACCTGCAGGATGGCGATCTGCTGGAGATGGTGGCTGCCGGCATTATTCCCCTGACGGTGACCGACAGCTACAAGGGGCGGATCTGGCTGGGGGGGATGATCTCCGGCCTCAAGGCTCACAAGCTGATCCCCCTGCGCAGCAACGGCACCAGCGCCTGGGCGCTACGCAAGAACAGCCCCGAGCTGCTCAAGGCGGTCAACGGCTATCTGGCGAGCGTCAGCCGCAACAGCCTCTACAGCGACATGACCCTGCGCCGGTTGCTGGTTCACAGCGATCAGATGAGCAATATCCTGGCGCCGGACCCCATGGGGCGACTGGCGACCATTCGCAAGGTGCTGGAGAAGTACGCCAATCAATACGATCTCGACTGGCTGATGCTGGCGGCGCTCGGCTACAAGGAGTCCGGCCTCAATCCCAAGGTTCGTTCGCACAAGGGGGCCGTGGGCATCATGCAACTGCTGCCCAGTACGGGGCGGGAGGTCGGCATCAACGGCGCCAGACTGACCACCCTTGAGGGCAATGTGGAAGCGGCCTGCCGCTACATGCGGTTGATCCTCGATACCTACTTCAATGATCCCGAGCTGGATCGGCTCAACCGCCACCTGTTTGCCCTCGCTGCCTACAACGCGGGGCCTAACCGGGTGCAGGCGCTGCGGGGCAAGGCAGAGAAGCTGGGGCTCGATCCCAACGTCTGGTTCGGCAACGTGGATCAGCTGGTGGCCAACGAAGTTGGGCAGGGGCCGATCAACTATGTCGGCACCATCTACAAGTACTACGTGGCCTATCGTTTCAGCCTGCCCCAGATCGAGGGCAAGGCTGCCGCTATCGAAGCGGCTCAGCCCTGAGCCGGTTGACCGGCAGGGTCGCCTGCACGGTCGGCAATTGCCAGCCACCGTCCCTGTGTTGCAAAAACCAGTGGGCGGGGCCGGTGGCCGGGATGAGATCTGGCTGGCTGAGCTGGCCCAGATAGCGCAACATCGGGGTATCATGCAGTTCCATCAGCAACTCCTTTTGAATATGTGAAGAGGCTCGCCAGCGTTATGACACCCGGCCATGACAGCAGGATGACACCATGATCCCCGGATCCTTTGCCCTGATCGACGATCCCCGGCTGGCACTCAAGGTGCGTTGCCACTGGATCCGCCATGCCCGCGAGCGGATCCAGGCGCAGTACTACAGCTGGGAGGAGGACAGCTGCGGCAAGCTGCTGCTGAGCGAGCTGCTCCACGCCGCCCGGCGTGGCGTCAAGGTGCAGCTGCTGGTGGATGATCTCTATGCCGGTGACAACCGCTTTCTGGAGATGGTGGCTCACTATCCGGGGATCGAGGTGCGGTTGTTCAACCCCTTCTGGCAGCGGGGCTGGCGCCCGCTGGCACTGTTGCTGGAGGGGCTGCTCAGCTTTCGCCGCATCAACCACCGGATGCACAACAAGCTGCTGCTGGTGGATGGCAAGCTGGCGCTGATCGGCGGGCGCAACATCGGCGATCGCTACTTCGGGATGGATCTGCAGGCCCCCTTCGTGGATCTCGATCTCGCCTGTCAGGGGGGGCTGTGCCAGCAGATGGTGCAGGGGTTCGAGCAATTCTGGCACAGCCGCTGGAGCCACCCCATCCGCCATCTGCTACGCCGCGAGTTGCTGCCCGCCGAAATAGAGGTGGTCAATGACTTCCTGTTCACCATGACGGATCCGGCGGTGGCAACGGTCTACGATCTGCCTGCGGCGCTGTTTGACGAGAGCGATGTGCTGCTGCAATGGCACGAGGGGCGGGCCGAGGTGTGGTTCGACCGTCCCGGCAAGGGGCTGATCTCCCGCCCCACCACCGCCCGTCAGTTGTGGCGCCAGCTGGCTGACAATCCCGGCTCGCTGGGGTTGGTGACCCCTTACCTCATCCTGACCCGCGGGTTTCGGCACCGTCTGGCGCGCCTGCGCCAGCAGGGGGTTGCCATCGACATTCTCACCAACTCGCTGGCCAGCACCGATGTGCCGCTGGTCTATGGCGCCTATCAGCGCTATCTAGGCTGGTTGCAGCGCCGCGGGATCCGGGTTGCCGAGTTTGATCATGGCCACGGCAGCCTGCACGCCAAGCTGATCCTGCTGGGGCAGGATCGGGCGCTGTTTGGCAGCCTCAACCTCGATCCCCGCTCGCTGTTTCTCAATACCGAACTGATGTTGCATCTGCACTGCCCGCCGATCTGCGAGGCGCTGCGAACGTGGCTGGCTCGCTGGCAGGAGCAGGCCGGTGGATTGCCGCGCAAACCCGAGGGGTGGTCAAGGCGACTGATATCCCGCCTGAGCGACTGGTTGCCACTGCGCCGCTGGCTGTGAGGCGGCCATTTTTTGTGCGAGATCTCGCAAAGCCTTGTAAGCCATTGCAGACGACCCTTGCGGGTGAATAACCATGCTTGGATCTATCTGGCTGTTTTATAACAATTTAGTGGTGATGATAAGGCTGTTTTTTGTACTTGCATGTGAATGGAATGGGCATAAAAACGTTTTTTATTTTGTTTTTATGCGTAATATTTCAGTTGCAAGGACAAACACGGCGGCTTGTCTGCCGTGTGGACGAGGGTTGTTACGGGTTGCTGGTCAGTTGCTTCGCTGCAATTGGCGCTCACTTCAGATGGGTCGCGAACTATCGGAAAGTGAAACAGAGACCCGGCGTGGCCGGACTCCAATATGGAACATGCTATTTGCGAGGGGGTGACATGGACATGTCACCCCACTTTTTTTGGCTGCTCGCCATCGTTTACCCTTTTCCATGACCATCGCCCATCGCAAGAGCCGCAGAGGGCAAGGCAATAAAAAGAGGGCCGCAATAGCGGCCCTCTGTCTCATCTGCCCGATGGATTAACCGGCCTTGATGCTGCGGCGACGCTGCAGCCAGACGATCACCCCGAACAGCAGGAAGCCCGGGATCCACATCCACTCCTTGGTCCAGCGTTCGGTCGGCGCCTTGACGGTGAGGATCTCCTGATCGAACTCCAGTCCCATGGTGGCGGCCGGGCTGCCAAAGGCGACGTTGTCGATCAGCGTCTTGCCATCCTGCTCATAGAGGCTCAGCCCCAGATTGGCCAGCCGCTCCTCGCCATCCGCGCCATCCGGTACGGCGACCAGCAGGGTGAACTTGCGCGGTTTGCCCACCGCATCTTCACCGAGGATCCGCAGCCGCAGGGTGCTCTCCGCTTCCACTTCACCCATGGTTTGGGCCAGCTGGGCAGGCGGGGTCTCGCGATAGGGGTCGTGCACCATGTCCATCCAGAAACCCGGGCGGAACAGGGTAAAGGCGACCAGCAACAGCAGCACGCTCTCGTACCAGCGGCTCTTCACCAGGAACCAGCCCTGAGTGGCGGCGGCGAAGATCAGCATGGCGATGGTCGCCACGATGAAAATCAGCACCCCGTGGGCGAAGTCCACGTCGATCAACAGCAGGTCGGTGTTGAAGATAAACAGGAACGGCAGCGCCGCGGTACGCAGGCTGTAGTAAAACGCCGTGATCCCGGTCTTGATGGGATCGCCCTTGGAGACAGCGGCTGCCGCGAAGGAGGCCAGCCCTACCGGCGGCGTCACATCCGCCATGATGCCGAAGTAGAAGACGAACAGGTGCACCGCGATAAGCGGCACGATCAGCCCGTTCTGCTGCCCCAGCGTCACTACCACCGGCGCCAGCAGGCTGGACACCACTATGTAGTTGGCAGTGGTCGGCAGCCCCATGCCGAGGATCAGGCTCAACAGGGCGGTGAGCAGCAGCATCAGCAGCAGGTTGCCCATGGAGAGGAACTCCACCAGATCCGCCAGCACCAGACCAACCCCGGTCTGGGAGACCGCACCCACGATAATCCCCGCGGTGGCGGTGGCAATGCCGATACCGATCATGTTGCGGGCACCGGCGACCAGCCCTTCCCGCAGATCCACCACGCCGTCCACGACGGTGCCGTAGTCGTGCTTACCGTCCTTTCGTAGCCAGTTGAGCAGCGGGCGCTGGGTCAGCAGGATGATCACCAGCATCACGGTACCCCAGAAGGCCGACAGCCCCGGCGAGAGGCGTTCCACCATCAGGCACCACACCAGTACCACCACCGGCAGCAGGAAGTGCAGGCCGGAGAGCAGCACGGCGCGGGTGTTGGGCAGCTCGGTGAGCGGCTTGTCGGGATCTTCGGCAGGCAGCGGTTCATTGCTGGCGGCGATCTTCAACAGGGCCACATAGGTGGCAGCCAGCAGTACCGAGATCCCCGGCAGGGCGTAGTCACCCAGCGCAGGTTTGAGCCAGCCGAGACCATAGTAGACCGCCAGCGACAGGCCGCTGATGAGGGCCGCGCCAAAGGCGAAGCCGGTCAGGCGGCGCAGCCAGGGTTTGGGCTGATGGTTGCCGATGGGCTGCATGCCCAGTTTCAGCGCCTCCAGATGGACGATGTAGAGCAGCGCTATGTAGGAGATGGCGGCAGGCAGGAAGGCGTGCTTGATGATCTCCACATAGGGGATGCCCACATACTCTACCATCAGGAAGGCGGCGGCCCCCATCACAGGTGGCATGATCTGGCCGTTGACCGAGGAGGCCACTTCCACCGCCCCCGCCTTCTCTGAACTGAAGCCCACCTTCTTCATCATCGGGATGGTGAAGGTGCCGGTGGTCACCACGTTGGCAATCGACGAGCCGGAAATCAGACCGGTGAGGCCGGAGGCGACCACTGCCGCCTTGGCCGGGCCGCCGCGCAGGTGACCGAGCAGGCTGAAGGCGAGCTGGATAAAGTAGTGACCGGCACCGGCCCGCTCCAGCAGGGCGCCAAACAGCACGAACAGGAACACGAAGCTGGTAGAGACGCCAAGGGCGATGCCGAATACCCCTTCGGTGGTGATCCACTGGTGGTTGGCCAGCGCGGTATAGCTTACTCCGCGGTGTGCCAGCAGTCCCGGCATCCAGGGGCCCGCCAGACTGTAGACCAGAAAGACGATGGCGATGACCGCCAGTGCCGGCCCCAGCGCGCGGCGCGCCGCTTCCAGCAGCAGCGGAATGCCGATGCAGGCGGTCACCAGATCGGCGGTGGTGAGGGTGCCGGGACGCAGCGCCAGTGCTTCATACATCACGAACAGGTAAGACGCGGCGCCAGCAGCAATCAGACCGAGAGCGATATCGCCGAGGGGGACCCGATCTCGCGGCGAGGAGCGAAATGCCGGGAACACCAGAAACGCCAGCAATAGGGCAAAGGTGAGGTGAATTGAGCGGGTTTCGGTGTCATTGAGTACGCCAAACCCCACCATGAAGGGGAGTGGCGAGGCGATCCAGAGCTGGAACAGCGACCAGGCCAGCGCCAGGGCGGTGATGATCCAGCCCAGCGGGCCCAGCGGCAGGCGAGCGCCCACGTCCTGGGCGATCAGTTCCTCGGTAGAGAGTTGTTTATCTTGCATAGGGTTAACTTGTGCCAACGAGTACAACAAGAGCGACACCCGCCCCCGCAATCAGGCGGCAGACGGGTGTCGAAGAGAGTGACAAAGGCCCCGGGGCCTTCAATCAGAGCCAGCCGCGCTCTTTGTAGTAGCGGGCAGCCCCTTCATGCAGCGGTGCAGAGAGACCCACCTTGATCATGTCGGCCTCTTTCAGGTCGGCAAAGGCAGGGTGCAGGCGCTTGAAGCGATCCAGGTTGTCGAACACCGACTTGACCAGCTGATAGACCACTTCCGGATCGGTTTTGGCGCTGGTGGAGAGCACCGCTTTGCCACCGATGGAGGGAGTCGGCTTGTCGCTGCCCTTGTAGATGCCGCCCGGGATTTCGGCCTTGCTGTAGTAGCTCTTCTCGGCCAGCAGCTTGTCGATGTCGGCGCCGGTCACAGGTACCAGTACCGCATCAGTGGTGGTGGAGGCTTCCTGAATGGCGCCGTTCGGGTGACCCACAAAGTAGCTCATGGCGTCGATGTTGTTGTCACCGAGGGCAGAGGCCTGTTCGGCCGGTTTCAGCTCGGAGACCAGACCGAAGTCGCCCTTCTTCCAGCCTTTGACCGCCATGATCTCTTCCATGGTGTCACGCTGGCCGGAGCCCGGGTTGCCGATGTTGACGCGCTTGCCTTTCAGATCGTCGAAGCTGGCGATCTTGGCATCGCGGCGAGCCAGGATGGTGAACACCTCGCTCTGCAGGGAGAAGACGGCGCGAATGTCATCCATGGCCCCTTCGGCCTGGAACGGCGGCAGCCCTTTCATCGCCTTGAACTGGTGGTCGGATTGCATGATGCCGAAGTTGAATTCGCCGCTGCGGATGCCGTTGACGTTAGCAACACCGCCGCCACTGGCCGGGGCATTGCACTTGATTTGGTGATCGGCAGCGCCGCGATTGAGGAAGCGGCAGATCGACTGGCCAGCGACATAGTAGACGCCGGTCTGACCGCCGGTGCCTATGGTCACGAAGCGCTCCTGCGCTTGTACCGGACCACCGAATGAGACACCGACCAGAGCCGCCGACAGGGCGCACGCCAAAGTTAATCCTTTCATTTTTTCTCCCTTTTCTTTGATTTTGTTTATCCGATCCCCGGATAAATTGATGGCAATCCCGTTCTGCGCCGGGCTTGCCCGCTCTTCTCGTTGCGCGAAAGCGGGGGAGTTGATCACCCCCTTTCCGGCAGTCACCCTCATCCTGTGGTGAGGCTACCGACCTCCTATCGGTCGAAGATAAATTGGCCCCTGAGGGGCCAAATAAAAAGTTGCAAGCACTCCGATTAAGCACATTCACCCAACATAAATCAAACGAAATGGCAAAATAGCGGAGTTAAATCTTGAGAAACATGACCTCGATCATTGATTTTCTTGCCGAAGATTAATTTGACATGGAGGGAAATGGAAGAGGGAAAAACTACGAGAGGATTCTTATGCGGCCCTTGAATGACAAGGGCCGGAGTCATGAGAGATCAGTTGGCCGAGGTGGCCAGATCCAGGATAAAGGCGTACTCCAGCGCGATATCCTCGTAGGCTTTGAAGCGGCCCGACTTGCCACCGTGGCCGGCGTCCATGTCGGTGTTCAGTAACAACTTGTTATCATCCGTTTTCAGATCGCGCAGCTTGGCGACCCACTTGGCTGGCTCCCAATACTGCACTTGCGAGTCGTGCAGCCCGGTGGTGACCAGCAGGTTGGGGTAGGCTTGTGCCTTGACCTGATCGTAGGGGCTGTAGCTCTTCATGTAGTCGTAGTAGCGCTTCTGGTTCGGGTTGCCCCACTCGTCATACTCCCCGGTGGTGAGGGGAATCGACTCGTCCAGCATGGTGGTGACCACATCGACGAACGGCACCTGCGCTACCACGCCGCGATAGAGTTCAGGCGCCTGATTGATGACCGCTCCCATCAGCAGACCACCGGCGCTGCCACCCATGGCGTAGACCTGATCTTTGGCACCGTAGCCTTGCTCCACCAGCGCCTTGGTGACATCGATAAAGTCATTGAAGGTGTTTTGCTTTTTCAGCAGTTTGCCATCTTCGTACCAGTGGCGGCCCAGCTCTTCGCCCCCCCGGATATGAGCGATGGCGTAGACGAAGCCGCGATCCAGCAGGCTCAGGCGCGAGCTGCTGAAGTCGGGATCCATGCTGGCGCCGTAGGAGCCATAGCCATAGACCAGCAGCGGATTCTTGGGCGCATCGGCCTGCTCTTTCTTGAACTTGTCTTTGCGATAGACCAGCGACACCGGCACCGATACGCCGTCGCGGGCGGTCACCCAGAGTCGCTCGCTGGCGTACTGGTCGGCCTTGAAGCCTGCCACCGGCTGCTGCTTGAGCAGGGTGCGCTTGCCGCTCGCCATGTCCAGTTCATAGGTGGAGGCGGGGGTGGTCATGGAGGAGTAGCCATAGCGCAGGGCGCTGGTATCCGGCTCCGGGTTGTAGGCGAGCCAGGTGACATAGGCGGGATCGTCGAAGGCGATCTCCTTCTCGTCACCGCTCTGCCAGTTGATCTGGCGCAGTCGGGTCAGCCCCTTGTTGCGCTCCTCCAGTACCAGCCAATCCTTGAACAGGGCGTAGCTCTCCAGCAGCACGTCCGGATTGGGGGCGATCACTGCCTTCCAGCGATCGACCGGGCTCTCCTTGGTCTCGTAGAGGCCGAAGTTCTTGCCGTCCTTGTTGGAGCGCACATAGAAGCGACCGCGGTAGTGATCCAGGCTGTATTCGTGATCCACCTGACGGGGCAGGAACAGGCGGGGGGCGTGCTCCGGCTGGTTGGCATCGATTAGCCGCGCTTCGCCGGTGGTGGTGCTGGAGAGAGCGATGACGATGAAATCTTCCGAAGTGGTGGCGTAGAGGCTGACGTAGAAAGAGTCATCCTTCTCCTCGTAGACCAGCTTGTCCGTGGCCGGATCCGTCCCGAGCGTGTGGCGATAGACCTGATAGGGCAGCAGGGTCTGCGGGTGCTTGCGCACATAGAAGACGGTCTTGTTGTCGTTGGCCCACACCAGATTGCCGGAGGTATTTTCCAGTTTGTCGGTGGCCCACTGGCCGCTCTCCAGATCGAGGAACTGGATCTGGTACTGACGGCGGGAGAGGAAATCTTCTGCCACCGCCAGCCAGCGGTTGTTGCGGCTCACCTCAAGGGCGCCGAGGGCATAGAACTCGTGCCCTTCAGCCCGCAGGTTGCTGTCGAGCAGCAGGCTCGCCTGCTCTTCACCGAGCTTGGTGCGCGAATAGATCCCGTACTCCTTGCCCGGCTCATAGCGGGTCTGGTAGCGGTAGCCATTTTTCACATAGGGCACCGATTCATCCTGCTGGGGGATGCGGGCCACCATCTCCTTGTAGAGCTGTTCGCGCAGGGGCTGGGTCGGCTTGAGCATGGCCTCGGTATAGGCGTTCTCGGCCTCGAGGTACTGCAATACTTCCGGCGCCTGACGCTGGTCGTCGCGCAGCCAGTAGTAGTTGTCGATGCGGGTATCCCCGTGTTTTTTCAGAGTGCGGGGATGTTTGGCGGCCACGGGCGGCTGGATTGGATGTTCGCTTGTCAGCATGGCGGGCTCTTCATTGGCATAAGTGGGGGGGAGAACTGTCAGAAAGGCTAGCAGCAGAACTCCTCGGGAAAAGGTAAACATGTCGCATCCTTGGCGCTGGAAAGGGTTGGTAGACCTGAGCATCGGCTCCATGAATTGGCATTAAATCTGCCCCTTGTTGCCTGTGGTTGCAAGCAATCCCTTGTTATTGCAGGAAATGTAATCAAAAAAAGCCGCTATCTCGCGATAGCGGCCCTCTTTCTGGCCATGAGCGGCAAGAGTCCGCTCAGGTGTGCCTCACATGATATGGGAGTGCCCTCTCATGACCAGTTTTCGTCAGCCGGGGTAGCTCGACCAGCGGTTGGTCGCGCCCTCGTTGCTGATACTCAGTACCTCATAGGGATGGCCCGGAATATCCATGCCCGGCGCACTCTGGGGCATGCCCGGAATGGTCAGGCCACGAATTGCCGGTTTTTCCCTGAGCAGCTTCTGCACATCGGCGGCCGGTACATGCCCCTCGATCACATAGCCATTTACGATACCGGTATGGCAAGAGGCCAGTTCCGGCGCGATACCGTATT
Source organism: Aeromonas sp. QDB11 (assembly GCF_027705265.1). Classification (NCBI taxonomy): domain Bacteria; kingdom Pseudomonadati; phylum Pseudomonadota; class Gammaproteobacteria; order Aeromonadales; family Aeromonadaceae; genus Aeromonas; species Aeromonas sp. QDB11. The sequence goes on from NZ_JAPDBM010000025.1 coordinate 20,923, forward strand.
GCTGTTTCACGGCGCCGAGCTGCTCGGTCTCGATGACCTCCAGTTCGAAGCCATTCTGCTCCATGTGCTCGTTCCAGCTTTGGCAGCAGCCACAATATCTGGATTTGTAGACGGTCATCTTCTCGGCTGCGAGGGCCGAAAAGCTGACGGTACCGGCCAGCATGGCCAGTAACAGGGGTTTGTACATTACTCACCTCAGATTGAAAGAAAAGATGCCCGATACGGGATGAGTTTCAGATCTGGGTACGAGGGGGACGTTCGAGCCGCTCGCACGGGGCGTCCGGCATATAGAGAGAGGGGGAGGCGAATTCGGGGGTATCCGGTTCCAGCACGGCGACCGTCAGGCTGTCGCTGCCTACCAGCGTCATCGAGAGTGCGGTGGTAAAGCTGCCGCAGGGCATCGCTTTTTCCAGGGTACGCTCGCTCTGGCTGCAGTGGGTGGTCAGGGTACAGAGATCGGTTGCGGCCCGGCTGCCAAACGACATCAACACCAGCACCAGACTCCACAAGGGGAGCCAGCGACGGGCGTGAGCGAGTTGGCGACGGGTGAGAACCATGGAATGACTCGGAAAAAACAAGGGGCACATGGTAACCCTGTGCCCCGGGGGAGGGTCAAGCCCTCCACATGGTGTCAGTCAGCTGGATTCAAGGTTGCTGGCGGGTCGCCGCCAGCACGATCTCGCGCACGCAGACGTTGGCAGGCTGGTTCCAGGCGTAGAGCACAGCATCGGCGATCACTTCCGGCGCAATGACGCCACCCATCTGATCTTTCCAGTCGTGGTAACCGGCCTTGATGCTCTCGTCAGTGGTGTGGCTGAGCAGCTCGGTCTCGACCGCACCCGGGGCAATGGTCACCATCCGCACGCCGACATCGGCCACCTCTTCCCGGATGTTCTCGGTCAGGGCGTGCACGGCGAACTTGGTGGCGCAGTAGGCAGCATGGTTCGGGAAGGTCTTGCGACCGGCGATGGAGCTGATGTTGATGATGGTGCCGCTGCGGCGCTCCTTCATGCCTGCCAGCACTGCGTGGACGCCGTTCAGTACCCCCATCACGTTGATGTTGAGCATCTGCTGCCATTCGGCGGGATCCTGCACATCGGCCTGACCCAGCAGCATGACACCGGCGTTGTTGACCATGCAGCCGACCGGGCCAAATTTGGCTTCTGCCTGCTGGACGGCGGCCTTCATGGCAGCGGTGTCGGTTACATCGACCCCGATGCAGAGGGTATCGGGCAGGTTCAGTGCCTGCATCGGCTCGACCCGGCGGGCCAGCAGCAACAGCGGATGACCTGCGGCAGAGAAGGCACGGGCGATGGCGGCACCGATCCCGGCGGAGGCGCCGGTGATCACGACGAGAGATTTGGACATGGGTCTTTCCTTCTGATTCAAGAGTCGGTTTGAGCAAACGGGTGGCTGGCCAGCACGGAACTCAATCACTATAGTCACTGCATCTATAAGTGATAAATATTGTTTTCCGCTGGTTATCATCTGAAAAAACTATGGTTGGTTTATGCTGGACTTGAGATTGCTGCGTTTCTTCATCGCCATCTATGAAGAGAAGAACATCACGGCGGCGGCCGAGCGCTGCCACGTCAGCCAGCCCTCCCTCTCGGCGGGACTGCGCCAGCTGGAAGAGGCGCTCGGTGACAGCCTGTTTGTCAGGGGCAAGAAAGGGGTGGTGGCGAAAGATCCGGCCCACTATCTCTATCCTCACGCGGTCAAGCTGGTGGAGGAGGCGCGTCGTCTGCCGGAGCTGTTTCGCCAGAAAGCGACGCGTGCGAGGCTCAATATCGCCATCATGCCGGACTTGAGTCGCCGTCGGGTGGCCGGGCTGCTGCAGCAAGTACAGCGCGTGTTGCCGCAGCTGGATCTCACCCTCTCTGACTACACCACGCCCGCCGACTGCCGCTTGACGCTGGATGCCCTGCGCCGGGAGGACGAGATCTTCCTGCCGCTGTGGGAGGAGGATTACGTGCTTTGCGTGCCGGTCAACCATCCCCTGGCCAGTCGCGAGAGGATCGAGTTGGCCGAGCTGCAACATTATGATTTTATTGAGTGCCCGCCCTGCGAGGCGCATCAGCAGACCATAGGCCTGCTGGCCTGTGACCGGCTTACCCTCAATCTGGTGGCCAAGGCCGAAAGCAAGGGGTTGGTGATGGCGCTGGTGCTGGCGGGGGTTGGTATCAGTTTTCTGCCGGACGGGCTGGTGGAGGATGAGGCGGGGCTCTGTACCCTGCCGGTGAGCGGGCCGCGGATGTTTCGCCGGATCGGGCTCTGCTATCCCGCCCACCAGACCCTCAATCCGGCGCTGCGGGAGCTGATCCCCGAGTTGGCAGGCTATGGCGCTTCCTGATAAGGTCGCTTTCCTGTGCACCTTTACGATGCAGCTTCCCAGACTCCCCTTTTCTGTTTACCTCGCCTTGCACCGCAAGGCTTTGTTCGGGTGATGTGGTCATGAAACGCATTCTGGTAATTTTTTCCCATCCCGCTCTGCAGAGCTCGCGGGCCAACAAGCAGCTGTTGCAGGCGATTGAGGGGCTGGAAGGGGTCACGGTTCACGACCTCTACCAGCACTATCCCGACATGTTCATCGATGTGAAGCGGGAGCAGGCGCTGCTTTCCGAGCACGACATCATCGTCTTTCAGCACCCGTTTTACTGGTACTCCTGCCCGGCCATCATGAAAGAGTGGATGGATCTGGTGCTGGAGTATGGCTACGCCTACGGCCCCGAAGCCCACGCTCTCAAGGGCAAGCAGTGGCTGAGCGCCATCACCACCGGCGGGGCGCCGGAGTCCTACTGCAGCGAGGGGTACAACAGCCGACCGCTGCTCGATTTTTTGCTGCCATTTCAGCAGGCTGCCACCTTGTGCGGCATGAACTGGCTGCCCCCCTTCGTGCTGCACTCCTTTCACAAGATCAAGGATCCCACCGCCCTGCGCCGTTGCGGTCAGGATTACCGCCAGCTGCTCTGCGCCCTGCGTGACGATCAGCTGACCCCGGAGCAGTTGGCCGGGCGCCCCTATCTACGCGACTTGCTGGAGGTGCTCTGATGAAACACGGGCAGCTTTTGGGCCGAGCTCATGAGCCGGACCAGATGTTCACGCGGAGGGCTGACTGATGGGCCACGGGATCCTGTTTGATGCCTTTATCTATCTCTCCGCCGCCGTCATTGCGGTGCCGCTGGCCAAACGCTGGGGGCTGGGCTCGGTGCTCGGCTACCTGCTGGCGGGGATCATCATAGGCCCCTTCCTGCTGGGGCTGGTGGGTGAGCAGAAGGATGTGATGCACTTCGCCGAGTTTGGCGTGGTGCTGATGTTGTTTCTGGTCGGTCTTGAATTGCGTCCGGCCCTCTTGTGGCAGCTGAAGGGGCCGATCCTCGGCACCGGCGGCCTGCAGGTGCTGCTCACTACCGCCGCGCTGACCGGCGTGGCGCACCTGATCGGTCTGCCGTTGCAACAGGGGCTGGCCATCGGCCTCATTCTGGCGCTCTCCTCCACCGCCATCGTTCTGCAGAGCCTGCAGGAGCGTAAATTGATGCAGAGCGAGAGCGGTCGCTCCGCTTTTGCCGTGTTGCTGTTTCAGGATATTGCGGTCATTCCGATCCTGGCGTTGCTGCCGCTGCTGGCCATCGCGCCGGTCGCCAGCAATGGCGGCTCCGAGCTGGCGGGTTGGCAGCATGGTTTGCTGGTGGTCGCGGCGATCTCCGGCATCGTGCTGGGCGGCCACTACCTGATGCGGCCAGTGTTTCGTGCCATCGCCCAGTCCCACATGCGGGAGATCTTCGTTGCCGCCGCCCTGCTGCTGGTGATCGCCATCGCGGTGCTGATGGAGTCGGTGGGGCTCTCGCCCGCTCTTGGCTCCTTCCTCGCCGGGGTGGTGCTGGCCGACAGCGAATATCGCCACGAGCTGGAGGCGGACATTGAGCCGTTCAAGGGCTTGCTGCTCGGTTTGTTCTTTATGTCGGTGGGGGCGGGGATCGACTTCGGGCTGTTTGCCGAGCACCCCTTCCTTATCCCGACGCTGGTGGTTGGTTTGATGGCGCTCAAATGGCTGGTGCTGATGGCGCTCGGCTTTGCCATCCGCATCTCGCCGAGCCAACGCTGGACCTTCGCACTGGCGTTGGCGCAAGGGGGTGAGTTTGCCTTCGTGCTCTTCTCGTTTGCCGCCCAGAACCGGGTGCTGCCCGGTGAGACCATCTCGCTGCTGACGCTGGTGGTGGCGCTCTCCATGGCGCTGACCCCGCTGCTGCTGATCCTCAACGATCGGGTGATCCAGCCCTGGTTCGATTACCGTAACCAGAGCGACGCGCCGCAGCATGAGCAACCTGAGCTGGTGGAGCATCCGGTGATCATCGCGGGCTTCGGCCGTTTTGGTCAGATCGTGGGGCGTCTGCTGCACGGTCACGGCATCGGCACCACCATCCTCGAGCAGGATGCCAGCCAGATAGAGACCCTGCGCAAGTATGGCTATCAGGTCTTCTATGGCGATGCCAGCCGGATCGACCTGCTCCATGCCGCAGGGGCGCACAAGGCCAAGCTGCTGGTGCTCTCCATCAACGATCCCGCCACCTCGCTGGCGGTGATCGAGATGGTGCAGAAGCACTTCCCGCACCTGAAGATCCTGGCGCGAGCGCTGGATCGACCCCATGCCCACGAGATCCTGCGCCACGGGGTCGAGAGCGTACACCGGGAAACCCTGGGTTCGGCGGTCGATCTGGGGGTGGAAGCCCTGACCCAGCTCGGCTTTCGCGCCAACCAGGCCTGGCGGGCGGGCCAGACCTTCAAGCAGCACGATAACTGGCTGTTGCGCGAGCAGGTCAACTATCTGGACGACGAACACACTTATATCAACAAGAGCCTGCAATACCGGGAGATCCTCTCCGATCTGTTGCAAGACGACGAGGAGGGGCAGGAGCGTATCCATGCCCACAACTGGAACAGCGGGCTACCCGACGACGACAAGGAAGCAAAATGATTGCCTATTACCCCATGTTCAAACACCTGCATATGACGCTGGCGCTGGTCAGTCTGCTGCTCTTTATCTATCGCTGGAGTCTGGCGCTGGTCGGCAGCGATCGGTTGCAGCAGAAGTGGCTGAAGATCCTGCCCCATATCAACGACACCTTCCTGCTGCTGTTTGGCGTGCTGCTGGCGGTGACCTTGCAGCTGAGCCCCGGCCAGCAACCCTGGCTGATGGCCAAGCTGATGGCACTGGTGCTCTATATCGGTCTGGGTGTGATGGCGCTCAAGCGCCCGGCCCGCGGTCAGAAGCTGGTGGCCGGTGTGGCGGCGCTGGCGGTGTTTGGCTACATGGTCGGTGCGGCCATCACCAAGTCAGCCTGGTCGTGGCTGCTGTAAATGAGTCGGGGGAGGTACGCCTCCCCCTATCGAGATATTATTCTGTTTAATTATTTTATTTTGGATTGTTTACCTGTCGCAAGTTCATCCCCTAGAACTTTAATTTGATGGTTTTGTTGCTGATTTTATCCCTCGCTGCCCCTGCTTTTTTCATCTTTTTTCTTATATATCAATATCATGGTTGTGTTTGTATGAAAATGGCGACAGTTGTCGCAGCAAAACTTGCGACATAGACTGTCGCAAGTCACGACTAGCATACAGTCAACGCTAAACCAGTGAAGGCAAGCACCATGAGCAAGAAGCTGTTACGACAACTGACCTTGGCGCGTTGCATCCCGCACCGCCCTTACAAGCTGACCGCCAGCCAACTCCAGGTAAAACTGGAAGAGGAAGGTATCCACGTCAGTCTGCGTACCGTGCAACGGGACCTGGAGGAGATGTCCGGCATGGGACTGTTCGACCTCACCTCGGACGAGCGCAGCAAACCCCATGGCTGGTGCTTCGAGCGCCACGGCCTCAATGACTTTGCCAATATCATGCCGCTCTCGCTGGCGGTGGCCCTGAAAACCTGGAGTGATCAGGCGAGCCAACTGTTGCCGGCGAGTGTACTGACCGAATTGAACCCGCTGGTCGACAAGGCGAGCCAGGTGATCCGCGACAGCCAGAGTGAACTGGCCGAGCGCTGGCTGGAGAGTGTCCACCAGTCACCGCGTCCGTTTGCCGGCAACCCGGAGATCCGCCGCAGCACCCTGATCCGCGATGCGCTCTGGCGTGGTCGCAAGTTCAGTGCCGAGATCCAGCGCGTGATCAAAGAGCGCACCGTGTGGCTCTGCTATGACCGTATCAACCCGCTCGGCATTCTCAATCAGCCGGACGGTCCGATCCTGCTCTGCACCCTGTCCGAGCTGGATCCCAAGGTCTACGGCATCCCGTTTGACCATATCAAGAACGTGGAGTTGACCAACTTCAGCGCCACCCAGCCGAAGGATTTCAATATCCAGAAGCTGATCCGCGATCAGGGCTATCAGGATGTGAGCGGCCCGATCCGCTTCGTCGGCCGGATCGATGCCAACAGCCAGTCGCTGGTGGATAACCAGATCCCCGGCAACAATCCGCGCATGACCCGCTATGACAAGTGCAGCGTGGTGGTGGAGACCGAAGTGCAGGACACCCCGGAGTTTCGCAGCTGGTTGAACAACATCAGCGGTGAACTGGAGGTGCTGGCACCGGAATCGCTGCGCAAGGCCTATCTCAATCCGGCCAACCGCTTGAGCTGATTAAAAAATTGCATGTTGAAGAGTCGAGCCTGGTCTCGGCTCTTTTTTTTTGCTGTTTTTTTAAGCATATTTATTCAACTAATTTTTAAGTCTTAACGACAGGATTGAACCGTTTTCCTGCCCCGTTTTTGGGGGCGAAACCCGTGTAAGAGATCTGCCATAGCCACTGTAAGAGGCTGGCGCTTTGAACCGTACGCGAAGCCATGCCAGAATGATCGAGCTTTCCTATGAAACTAATTAAATTACTGATATTAAAGGGTTAGTTTTTAAGTTTGTTTTTTGAAATGGGAGCGGCATCAGATCTTTATCATCGGATGGCCCTTGTTCGGGGTGCGCATTTCCTTACTATGGGTCTCACAAGGACGGAGCTGGTCCGGCAGGATGCAGGGCAGCGCATAAAGATGGAATAGTCCGCAGGATGTGGACAAGGACACCTCAGGATGAGCTCGATAATCAGGATGATTATCGTCACGGATGAATAAAGGAACACCGCAGGACGCGGCAGGACACTCTCGGGATGAGAGCAGAACGAACGGAAGCTCGTTCTTCAGGATGAACAGGACCTCGCCGGATGCGAGAGGAATACTTCAGGATGAAGTGAGATAACCCGGATGGTTATCGGTCAGGAAGACGCAAGGACCCCCACAGGACGTGGTAATGGACACCTCCAGGATGGAGACAGTGAAGCAGTTCAGGATGAATTGCCAGGCCAGGAACGCCGCAGGACACGCCAACGGATTGGAAAGGGGATATTCCAAAGGATTAGGATAACGTCAGGGATTGCAGGGAGCATTGCAGTTCTACGGACAGGACGACACGACTCTAGGGGACGGCTACCGCCGTCCCCTTTTCTTTTATGGTTTGTCCGAGAGATTGCCGCGCTGGGCGGCGTTGACGATCTCTTGCAGGCGCTGACGAATGTCGACCATGCCAAACACGCCAAATATCAGCACAGTGACAAACTCGGTCTTGGTGACCTCGAAGTAGCGTTTGCAAGCCGCCTTGATCATGCTGGCCTGCAGCCAGTGCAGCAGGGCGACGATCACGCCGCAGACCGGCAGAAAGCCGTTGAGTTTGCCGGGCAGCGGGGCAATCAGGCTCACCAGTACGCCAAACCAGAAGAACAATATCAGCCCCATCGCCAACAGATTAAAGACCCGCTTCATTGTTTACCTCCCTTAGATAGAGTTGGTAGCAGACCTGATTTGATCGACCTGCTTGTCCTTGAGCCATTGTCCAAATTGACGGGGAGGGCCACTGCGCCCATCCCCCCCTTTAAACTGCAGCGTCATTCTTGGTGTCCCGCAGATAGAGCTGGTAGCAGACCTGACCTGCCTGTTTGTCCTTGAGCAACTGCCAGCTGGCAGGCAGCGCCAGATCGGCCATCTCTTTTTCCCGCTCCAGATAGATCAGGGCATCCGGCGCCAGCCAGCCGCGCTGCTCCAGCAGCTCGCAAACTTGCGGCAGCAGCTCGCGGCGAAACGGTGGATCGAGGAACACCAGATCGAACGGGGTGGCAGTGCCTTGCAGCCAGCTCACCGCATCAGACTGGATCACCTGACCCTGACTGCTGCCGAGGGCGGCCAGATTCTTCTTGATCTGGTCGGCGGCCCCCTTGTCCATTTCGATCAGGGTCACCTGCTCGGCATAGCGCGACAGCGCCTCCAGGCCGAGTCCACCGCTGCCGGCAAACAGGTCGAGGCAGCGGGTGCCGCGGATGTGGGGGGCCAGCCAGTTGAAGATGGTCTCCTTGACGCGATCCGTGGTGGGTCTGAGCCCTTCCACATCCTTGACCGGCAATTTGCGGCCTCGCCACTGGCCGCTGATGATTCTTACAAAGCCCGATTTTCCTTGCGGGGCGGGACTCTTGCTCGGGTTGCTACGGCTGGATTTCACTCTGGGCATCGCGTTTCATCGTCAGAAAATAAAGTGGTAGTATAAGGCGGTTCATTTTTATGCCGACCCGCCAAGGGACGGCTATCTTAGCAGTCAGCCTTTGATGTGAGTATTTTTAGATGGCAAAAGGTTTGTTTTCCTGGCTGGGTTTCGGCCGCAAGAAAGAAGAGGCTGAGGCTGTCCAACCACAGACACCCCAAGCCACCCCCGTTACCGTTGAGCCCGAGGTCACTGCTACCCCCGCTCCCGTTTCCGATATAACTGTTTCCGATAGTACGCCGGCTATTGCCCCCGAAGTGCCTGCCAGCGCACAGAATCCCGTTTTGCAAGATGATTGCTGCCTGCCGACCGAGCTGGACGACCGCGGCCCGCTGGTGGTGGAGGAGTGCGCCTCCGATCTGGAGCCGGTGATCGTCAACGAAGCTCTGCTCGCCGAAGAGGAGCGTGTAGCCGCAGAGGCGCACGCTGCCGAAGCCGCTCGTATCGCGGCAGAAGCGCAAGCTGCCGAAACTGCTCGTATTGCCGCAGAAGCTCAGGCTGTGGAAGAGGTTCGTATTGCTGCCGAAGCCCGCGCAGCGGAAGAGGCTCGTATCGCCGCCGAAGCTCGCGCTGCGCAAGAGGCTCGCATTGCTGCCGAAGCCCGCGCCGCAGAAGAGGCGCGTATCGCTGCCGAAGCCCGCGCCGCGGAAGAGGCTCGCATTGCTGCCGAAGCTCGCGCTGCGGAAGAGGCTCGCATTGCTGCTGAAGCCCGCGTTGCGGAAGAGGCCCGTATTGCTGCCGAAGCCCGCGCAGCGGAAGAGGCCCGTATTGCTGCCGAAGCCCTCGCAGCAGAAGAGGCCCGTATTGCTGCCGAAGCTCGCGCTGCGGAAGAAGCGCGTATTGCTGCCGAAGCCCGCGCTGCAGAAGAGGCTCGTATTGCTGCCGAAGCCCGCGCTGCAGAAGAAGTGCGTATTGCCGCTGAAGCTCAGGCTGCAGAAGCCGCTCGCATTGCCGCTGAAGCCCAAGCTGCGGAAGAGGCGCGTATCGCCAAAGAGGCCCAGCGAGCGGAAGATCTGCGTCTGGTCGCCGCGATGGAGGCTGAGGCCGCCGCGCTGGCCGCCCTGCCATTAGCTGCCAAGGTGGATGACGACACCCAGGACAAACCGCAGCGGGAGGGCTTCTTTGCTCGCCTCAAGCGCAGTCTGGTGCGCACCAGGGAGAATATCGGCTCCGGCTTCTTCGGTCTGTTCCGTGGCAAGAAGATTGACGATGAGCTGTTCGAAGAGCTGGAGACCCAGCTGCTGACCGCCGATCTGGGCGTGGATACCACCACTCGCATCATCGAAGGCCTGGTGCAGCATGCGGATCGCAAGCAACTCAAGGATGCCGAAGCGCTCTACGGCCTGCTCAAACAGGACATGGGCGAGATGCTAGCCAAGGTCGAACAGCCGCTGGTGATCGACACTAACAAGAAGCCTTACGTGATCCTGATGGTCGGCGTGAACGGGGTCGGCAAGACCACCACCATCGGCAAGATGGCCAAGCAGTTCCAGGCCGAAGGCAAGAGTGTGATGCTGGCGGCGGGTGATACCTTCCGTGCCGCTGCGGTCGAGCAGTTGCAGGTTTGGGGTCAGCGCAACAATATTCCGGTGATCGCCCAGCATACCGGTGCCGACTCCGCTTCCGTGATTTATGACGCCATCGAGGCTGCCCGCTCCCGTGGCGCTGATGTGTTGATCGCCGATACCGCCGGTCGCCTGCAGAACAAGAGCAACCTGATGGAAGAGCTCAAGAAAGTGGTGCGGGTGATGAAGAAGCTGGACGAAGAGGCCCCTCACGAGGTCATGCTGACCCTGGATGCTGGCACCGGGCAAAATGCGTTGAGCCAGGCCAAGCTGTTCAGCGAGGCGGTGGGCCTGACCGGTATCACCCTGACCAAGCTGGATGGGACGGCCAAGGGCGGCGTCATCTTCGCGGTGGCCGACAAGTTCCAGATCCCGATCCGCTACATCGGGGTGGGCGAGGGGATCGACGATCTGCGTCCCTTCGTTGCCAATGACTTCATCGAGGCGCTCTTTAGCCGCGATGAATAAGTCCGGCCGCGATGAGTCAGCTCAGCCGTGATGAGTAAGTGTTCCATACCCCGACTCCGGTCGGGGTTTGTCAATTTCAGGGAACCGTTATGATTCGTTTTGACAAGGTCAGCAAGGTATACAGCGGCGGCCATCAGGCGCTGCAAAAGGTCAGCTTTCACCTGCGCAAGGGGGAGATGGCCTTTCTGACCGGGCACTCGGGGGCGGGCAAGAGTACCCTCCTCAAACTGATCAGCGTGATGGAGCGCCCGACCGATGGTCGCGTCTTCTTTCATGGCGACGACGTCAGCCATATCCAGCGCAGCCAGATCCCCTATGTTCGCCGCCAGATCGGGATGATCTTTCAGGATCACCGGCTGTTGATGGATCGCACCGTGTTCGACAACGTGGCACTGCCGCTGGTGATCGATGGCTACAGCCATGCCGATATCAACAAACGGGTGGCGGCGGCGCTGGACAAGGTGGGGTTGCTCGGCAAGGAGCGTTACCAGCCGCGCCAGCTCTCCGGTGGTGAGCAGCAGCGGGTCGGCATCGCCCGTGCCATCGTCAACAAGCCGCCGCTGCTGCTGGCGGATGAACCGACCGGTAACCTGGATCCCCAGCTCTCCATGGACATCATGCGGCTATTTCAGGAGTTCAACAATTTTGGGGTCTCGGTGTTGATTGCCACTCACGATCTGGGGCTGATCGCCCGCATGCGCTATCGCACCCTGACCCTCAAGGCGGGCCGCATGTATTCGGCCGGGGAGGAGCTCTGATGGCTATCGTTCGTCACAAACAGCCGCCGCTGCGTCGTCTGATGATGTACGGGGTTGACCATGTGCGGCAGGCGTTTGCCAGTCTCGGGGAGTTGTGGCGCAATCCGCTCGCCTCCCTGATGACGCTGGCGGTGCTCGGCGTCAGTCTGGCGCTGCCCTCCTGCTTCCACGTGCTGCTGAAAAACGCCGAGGTAGTGGAGGGGAGCTGGCAGAGCAGTTCCCAGATCTCCCTTTACCTGCGCAAGGATCTGCCGGAGCAGAGCATTCTCGATCTGCAGCACAGGATCCTGCTCTATCCCGAGGTGGATTCGGTCACCTACCTGAGCCGTGACGATGCGTTGCGGGAGTTTCGCGAGATCTCCGGCTTCGGTGATGCCCTCGATTATCTGGACAGCAACCCGCTACCGCCGGTGCTGAGTGTCATTCCGGATCCGCGCTGGCAGAACCCGGAAGGGGCCGCCGAGCTGCTCAGCAAGCTTAACAACGAAGTGGGGGTCGAGCAGGGCAAGCTGGATCTGCAGTGGCTGACCCGGTTGCAGGGGATCATGAACCTGCTGCGCCACACCATTACCGGTATCGCGGTGCTGCTGCTCTCCGCCGTGTTGCTGATCGTCGGCAATACCCTGCGTCTCAACATCCTCAACCAGCGTTCCGAGATTGAAGTGCTCAAGCTGGTGGGAGCGACCGACTCCTTCATTCATCGCCCCTTCCTCTATACAGGTATCTGGTTCGGAGTGATCGGCGGCATGCTGGCCTGGTGGCTGACCGAAGTGATGGTGATCTGGAGCGAAGGGGTGGTGAAGGAGCTGGCGGGCTTGTATAACAGTAACTTCCGGCTGGTTGGCATGGGGGCGGTAGACGGGATCAATCTGATCTTGCTGGGCGCCCTGCTGGGGCTGATTGCCTCCTGGTTCTCGGTCCATCGCCACATTCGCGACATCGAACCATCCTGATTACTTTGTCATCAAAGTAAATCGCTGGATTTTGAGAGGCGGATCAAGTAAAAGAGGGGCCGTTTCTGGCTTGGCCCCCATAGTCAGAGTATTCTGAATAACAATGATCTTCCGGATCTTTGCTGGATCCGTGGAACCTTCTGATTTATAAGCAGTCTATTAAGCTGAAGCATTTATACGAGTGTGGCCCCTCTGCCTTGCTCGTCAGACTTGGCAAGCATGTGAAGGTTGCGAGCTCCGCAACAATGGACTTAGCATGCTACTTTTCGGGGGTCCTTCATTGTGACCCCCTTTTTTTGACTGTTCATTCATGATTCATCCTGCAGGCTTAAGATAAGCCAGTCTAAAACTGGGCATGTTCTTTGATACACGCCGCAGAATGGCATCCGGTCAGTAGACAGACCCTCTCAGGGTGTTAGACTGATTCGATTGAAAAGTAAGAGGTAACAGATGGGAACTTCATTGCAGCGCACTATGGCTCTGATTCCGCAAGGTAGTCTGGAAGGCTATATCCAGGCAGTAAACTCTATTCCGGTGCTGAGCGCAGAGGAAGAGCGTGAACTGGCTGAGCGTTTGCAGCAGGATGGCGATCTCGAGGCTGCCCGTCAGCTGGTTATGTCGCACCTGCGCTTTGTCGTTCATGTCGCCAAGAGTTATGCCGGTTACGGCCTGCCTCAGGCCGATCTGGTACAGGAAGGCAATATCGGCCTGATGAAGGCGGTCAAGCGCTTCGACCCGACGGTCGGCGTGCGTCTGGTCTCCTTTGCCGTGCACTGGATCAAGGCCGAAATCCACGAATATGTGTTGCGCAACTGGCGCATGGTCAAGGTGGCCACTACCAAGGCCCAGCGCAAGCTCTTCTTCAATCTGCGTAAATCCAAAAAGCGTCTGGGCTGGCTGAACCACGAAGAGGTTCAGGCCGTGGCGGCCGATCTCGGCGTCTCCGCAAGCGATGTGACCGAGATGGAAGCGCGGATGGCCAACTACGATCAGGCGTTCGATCTGGTGGGTGACGATGAAGAAGAGGGCGGTTTCGCTCCTGTTCATTATCTGGAGGACAAATCCTCCGATCTGGCCGCGACCATCGAGAATGATAACTGGGACGATCACGCGACCCGTCGCCTGAGCTCGGCCCTCGCTACGCTGGATGAGCGCAGCCAGCACATCATCCGCGCCCGCTGGCTTGATGATGACAGCAAGACCACGCTGCAGGAGCTGGCCGATACCTACGGCGTCTCTGCCGAGCGTGTGCGTCAGCTTGAGAAGAACGCACTCAAGAAGCTGAAAGATGCCATGGAAGCCTGATGCTTTCTCTCATAAAAACAGGGCCTGATGGCCCTGTTTTTGTTTCGCAAGGATCTGGTCGGCCTTGCTTTGGTTACCCTTGAGTGTGTTATGTTGCCGCCACTGCCACATTAGGGAGAGCAGAAGTGAAACTGTTGAACGACCTGTTTACCAACAACCGTGAGTGGGCCGAACGGATCAAGGCCGAAGATCCCGAGTTCTTTGCCACCCTTTCTGCCCAGCAGGCCCCCGAATACCTCTGGATCGGTTGTTCCGACAGCCGGGTCCCCGCCAACCAGCTGATGGGCTTGTTGCCGGGGGATGTATTCGTCCACCGCAACGTCGCCAATCTGGTGGTGCATACCGATTTCAACTGCCTCTCCGTGCTGCAATACGCGGTGGAAGTGCTCAAGGTGAAGCACATCATCGTCTGCGGTCACTACGGTTGCGGCGGCGTCAAGGCCGCGATGCAGAATCAGGAGTTGGGTCTCATCGACAACTGGCTGCGCAACATCAAGGATGTCTACTTCAAATACGGTGAAGAGCTCGAGGCCATCGAGGATGAGCACGAGCGCTTCGACTACCTGTGCGAGCTGAACGTGGCCGAGCAGGTCGCCAACGTCTGCCACACCACCATTATCCAGAACGCCTGGCGCAAGGGGCAGGAGCTGGCGGTGCATGGCTGGATATACGGCATCAAGGATGGCTTGCTGCACGATCTCGATCTCTGCATCAGCGGGCCGGATCAGATCCCCGACGTCTATCGCGCCTGGCCGGACATGCGTCCGCCCCACCGTCGGCGCTAGGGAGCTTCATGGTGGCGCCAGCCCTCTATCTGCAGATCAAGCAGCACATTCTGGACGGGATCCGCGAACGCCACTATCAGGCGGGGGACAGGATCCCGACCGAAGCGGCCCTGTGCGAGCAGTTCACCGTGAGCCGGATGACGGTCAATCGGGCGCTGCGGGAGCTGGTGGCCGAGGGGTGGCTGGTGCGTACCGCCGGTTCCGGCAGCTTCGTGGCGGACCGGCGTACCGAGTCACCGCTGCTGGCCATTCGCAACATCGCCGATGAGATCGCCGAGCGGGGCAGCGAATACAGCGCCCGGGTGATCCGGTTGCAGCGGCTGGCCGCCGACGAGAAGGTGGCGGTGCAGCTGGGCCTGCGGGTTGGCGCCCCCATCTTCCACAGCCTGATCGTCCATCAGGCCGATGGGGAGCCGTTGCAACTGGAAGAGCGCTTCGTCGATGCCGGACGCTTGCCGGGCTATGGCGAGCAGGATTTCACCCAGCAAACTCCCAACCGCTATCTGATGGATGTCTGCCCCCTCTCCGAGATGGAGCATGTGGTGGAAGCCGTGTTGCCGAGTGCCGGTGAGGCGGGATTGTTGCAGATCCGCGTAGATTCCCCCTGCCTGTTGTTGCACCGGCGTACCTGGTCGGAGGGGCATCTGGTCTCCTATGCCCGTTTACTCTCCCCCGGTTCCCGCTACAAGCTCAGCTCCAAGACTCAGTTAGAGTAAATGTCTATACAACTCGATTTTGCAAAGCCCACCTCCTGGTGGGCTTTTTTGTGCTTAAACTCTAAGTTTGATGCTGTTATCAGGATGTGAACTCCGCTCTTTCTTTCGTCATAGAGATCGACTATAAGGATATGTATATACATTTGAGGTCGCTATGAACAAGGAACTGTTGAACTGCGAGCGGGTCTGGCTCAACGTGACGCCCGCCACCCTGAATGATGAGCTGGCCGACTACGGCCTGTTGCCGCTCCACGCCATCGGCGTGAAGGATGGCAAGATCCACGCGCTGGTGCCGATGGCCGAGCTGAAGGGCCCCCATCCCACCCACTGGCTGGATATGCAGGGCAAGCTGGTCACTCCCGGTCTTATCGATTGCCACACCCATCTGGTCTTTGCCGGCAGCCGCGCCGAGGAGTTCGAGCTGCGCCAGCAGGGCATCCCCTATGCCGAGATCGCCCGTCGGGGCGGCGGCATCATCAGCACGGTGCGCGCCACCCGTGCCGCCAGCGAAGATCAGCTCTTTGAGCTGGCGCTGCCGAGGGTGACATCCCTGAGCCGCGAAGGGGTCACTACGGTAGAGATCAAGTCCGGCTATGGCCTCACTCTGGATGATGAACTCAAGATGCTGCGGGTCGCCCGTCGGTTGGGAGATGCGTTGCCGATCCGGGTCAAGACCACTTTGCTGGCGGCCCATGCGGTGCCGCCGGAGTATCGTGACGATCCCGACAGCTGGGTCGAGACCATCTGTCAGGAGATCATTCCGGCCGCCGCCGAGGCGGGCCTGGCCGATGCGGTGGACATCTTCTGCGAGCATATCGGTTTTTCGCTCGCCCAGACCGAGCAGGTCTATCTGGCTGCGGATCAATACGGCCTGCCGGTGAAGGGGCATATGGATCAGCTCTCCAATCTGGGGGGCAGCACCCTGGCTGCCAACTTTGGCGCCCTCTCGGTGGATCATCTGGAGTACCTGGATCCGGAGGGGATCCTGGCGCTGGCCCACCGTGGCGTAGTCGCTACCCTGTTGCCCACCGCCTTCTATTTTCTCAAAGAGACCAAACTCCCGCCGGTCGCCGCCCTGCGCAAGGCGGGGGTGGCGATGGCGGTCTCCTCAGACATCAACCCGGGCACGGCCCCCATCGTCTCGCTGCGGATGGCGATGAACATGGCCTGTACCCTGTTTGGTCTGACTCCGGTGGAGGCGATGGTCGGGGTGACCCGCCACGCCGCCAAAGCGCTTGGCGAGCAGGAACGCCTTGGCCAGCTCAGGGTGGGGATGGTGGCCGATTTCCTGATCTGGCACTGCGCCCATCCGGCCGAGTTGAGCTACATGGTCGGCGTCGATCAGCTGGCAGGCCGCATCTTCAACGGCGAGGAGACCCTCCATGGATAAGTTCAACCCGGTCGACATGTCGCTCTGG
Source organism: Aeromonas sp. QDB11 (assembly GCF_027705265.1). Taxonomy (NCBI): domain Bacteria; kingdom Pseudomonadati; phylum Pseudomonadota; class Gammaproteobacteria; order Aeromonadales; family Aeromonadaceae; genus Aeromonas; species Aeromonas sp. QDB11. The sequence goes on from NZ_JAPDBM010000025.1 coordinate 37,461, forward strand.
CAGGGACGACAGGATCCGGAAGATGGTGAACTGGCCCTGCGCTGGCACAACAAGGTGCAACCCTGGCAAGCTGACAGCGAGCCCGGCGTGGTGCTGCTTGGTTTTGCCTGCGATGAAGGGGTACGCCGCAACAAGGGGCGTGTCGGCGCCGCTGGTGCGCCGCAAGCGGTGCGCAAGCTGCTGGCCAATACCGCCTGGCACTTGAATCGGCCCGTCTACGATGGTGGGGATGTGAGCTGTACCGATGGGGATCTCGATGCCGTCCACGGCCGTCTGGCCGAGCGGGTCTCCGCTGCACTCGATCTGGGCCACTTCCCGCTGGTGCTGGGGGGCGGCCACGAGGTGGCTTTCGGCAGCTGGAGTGGCCTCAACCTGCATCTGGCGGGTCAGGGGCGAGTCGGCATTATCAATTTCGACGCTCACTTCGACCTGCGCATGAAGCAGGAATTGGCAAGCTCCGGCACCCCCTTCTTCCAGATTGCCGAGCAGTGTGCCGCTCAGGGCACGCCGTTTCACTACGCCTGCCTCGGGGTGGCCGAGACTGCCAATACCCAAGCCCTGTTTGCCCGCGCCGAGGCGCTGGGTGTGTGGCATGTGCTGGACGAGGCGATGACCCAGACCGGGTTGCCAGCCTTGCTGGCTGGGCTCGACACCTTTATTGCCGATTGTGATCACCTCTATCTGACCATCGATCTCGACGTGCTGCCCGGAGCCGTGATGCCGGGAGTGAGTGCCCCCGCCGCCCGTGGCGTGGAGCTGGCGGTGATCGAACCGCTGATCGCCCATATCCGGGCCAGCGGCAAGCTAAGGCTTGCCGATCTGGCCGAGTACAACCCGACGCTGGATCAGGACAACCGCAGTGCCCGCGTGGCCGCGCGACTGGTTCATCTGTTGACCCGTTAACCCCTTTGGCCGCCCGTCGCCGAAGGCACCCTATTGATACAACAAGGAGTGTGTATGTCTGTGCAACAGCAGGATCCCCGTCATGATCCGAACCGCGTGATCCGTGCCCCGCGCGGCACCGAACTGACCGCCAAGAGCTGGCTCACCGAAGCGCCGCTGCGGATGCTGATGAACAACCTGGATCCCGAGGTGGCCGAGCATCCCCAGTCGCTGGTGGTCTATGGCGGCATCGGTCGTGCCGCCCGCAACTGGGCCTGCTTTGACAAGATCGTCGAGGTGCTGACCCGGCTGGAGGAGGATCAGACCCTGCTGGTGCAATCCGGCAAGCCGGTCGGGGTGTTCCAGACCCACAAGGATGCGCCGCGGGTGCTGATCGCCAACTCCAATCTGGTGCCGCATTGGGCCAACTGGGAGCACTTCAACGAGCTCGATAAGAAGGGCTTGATGATGTACGGCCAGATGACTGCGGGTTCGTGGATCTATATCGGCACCCAGGGGATCGTGCAGGGCACCTACGAGACCTTCTTCGCGGTGGCCAATCAGCACTTCAACGGTGAACCCAAAGGGCGCTGGATCCTGACCGGTGGTCTCGGCGGCATGGGCGGCGCCCAGCCGCTGGCCGCCACCATGGCCGGTTTCTCGATGATCGCCGTGGAGTGCGACGAGACCCGCATCGATTTTCGTCTGCGTACCCGTTATGTGGACAAGAAGGCGCACAGCCTGGATGAGGCGCTGGCCATGGTCGAAGAGGCCAAACAGAGCGGTACCGCTGTCTCGGTCGGTCTGCTCGGCAACGCCGCCGATGTGTTCGCCGAGCTGGTGGCCCGTGGCATCACCCCGGATGTGGTGACCGACCAGACCTCCGCCCACGACCCGGTGCACGGCTACCTGCCGCAGGGTTGGAGCGTTGCCAAGTGGCGCGAGCTGCAACAGAGCGCCCCGCAGGAGGTGAATCTGGCCGCTCGCCGCTCCATGGCCCGTCAGGTGGAGGCGATGCTGACCCTGCAAGCCCGTGGTGCGGCGACTCTGGATTACGGCAACAACATCCGCCAGATGGCGCTGGAGGAGGGGGTTGCGAACGCTTTCGACTTCCCCGGCTTCGTCCCGGCCTATATTCGCCCGCTGTTCTGCGAGGGGATCGGCCCGTTCCGCTGGGTGGCGCTCTCAGGCGATCCGGAAGATATCTACAAGACCGATCAGAAGGTGAAAGAGCTGATCCCCGATGATCCTCACCTGCACAACTGGCTCGACATGGCCCGCGAGCGCATCGCGTTTCAGGGGCTGCCGGCGCGGATCTGCTGGGTCGGGGTCAAGGATCGGGTGCGCCTCGGTCTGGCCTTCAACGAGATGGTGAAAAATGGCGAGCTGAAGGCGCCTATCGTGATTGGCCGCGACCATCTGGATTCCGGCTCGGTGGCGAGCCCGAACCGCGAGACCGAGTCGATGATGGATGGCTCCGATGCCGTCTCCGACTGGCCGCTGCTCAACGCCCTGCTCAACACCGCTGGCGGCGCGACCTGGGTGTCGCTACACCACGGCGGCGGGGTCGGCATGGGCTTCTCCCAGCACTCCGGCGTGGTGATCGTCTGTGATGGCTCCGATGACGCGGCTCGCCGCGTCGGTCGGGTGCTTCGCAACGATCCGGCTACCGGGGTGATGCGTCACGCCGATGCCGGCTACGAGATTGCCATCAACTGTGCCCATGAGGCGAAACTGGATCTGCCGATGCTGACCGCAACGGGCAAAGGGGTTAAATAAGATGTTTGAACTCAATCTGTTACCGGGCAAGCTCTGCCTCAACACCCTGCGCCGCGTCAGCCGCGAGCCGGTACATATTTCACTGGATCCGGCCGCCCTGCCGGGGATCCACGCCTCCGCTGCGGTGGTTACCAAGGTGATCGAGCAGAATCGCGTGGTGTATGGCATCAACACCGGCTTTGGCCTGTTGGCCAACACCCGTATTCCGGTGGAGCAGCTCGATGAATTGCAGCGCTCCATCGTGCTCTCCCACGCGGCAGGGATTGGCACCTATATGGATGACGCCACCGTGCGGCTGATGATGGTGCTCAAGCTCAACTCGCTGGCGCGGGGCTTCTCCGGCATCCGCTTGACTGTGCTGGAGGCGCTGATGCGCCTCATTAACGCCGAAGTCTATCCGGTGGTGCCGAAGAAGGGCTCCGTCGGCGCCTCTGGCGATCTGGCACCGCTGGCCCATATGAGCTGCCTGCTGATCGGTGAAGGTAAGGCCCGTCACCAGGGTGAGCTGATCGATGCCGCCACGGCGCTGAAAATTGCCGGGCTCGAGCCCATCGCGCTGGCGCCAAAAGAGGGGCTGGCGCTGCTCAACGGCACCCAGGCGAGCACCGCCTTTGCGCTGGAGGGGCTGTTCCACGCCGAGGATCTGTTCGCCGGTGCTATCACCATTGGTGCCATGAGTGTGGAAGCCGCCCTCGGCAGCCGCCGTCCGTTCGATGCCCGTATCCACGCGGTGCGCGGTCAGCGTGGCCAGATCGACGCGGCCGCCTGCTATCGTCACCTGCTGGTGGATGGCAGCGAGATCGGCATGTCCCATCACAACTGCGAGAAGGTGCAGGATCCCTACTCCTTGCGTTGCCAGCCGCAGGTGATGGGGGCTTGTCTGGCCCAGATCCGCCACGCCGCCGAGGTGCTGGTGTGCGAGGCCAACGCGGTCTCCGACAACCCGCTGGTGTTTGCCGATGACGAGGAGATCCTCTCCGGTGGCAACTTCCACGCCGAGCCGGTGGCCTTTGCGGCTGATAATCTGGCGCTGGCCATCGCCGAAATCGGCTCGCTGTCAGAGCGGCGGATGGCGCTGCTGATCGACTCGCGCATGTCCGGTCTGCCGGCGTTTCTGGTCAACAACGGCGGGGTGAATTCGGGCTTCATGATCGCTCAGGTCACCTCGGCGGCGCTCGCCTCCGAGAACAAGACGCTGGCCCACCCGGCCTCGGTGGACAGCCTGCCCACCTCCGCCAACCAGGAGGATCACGTATCCATGGCGACCTTCGCCGGTCGCCGTCTGGCGGACATGGCGGAGAACACCCGCGGCATTCTGGCGGTGGAGCTGCTGGCGGCGGCACAGGGGCTGGATTTCCGCGCGCCGCTGCGCAGTACCGAGCTGATCGAGCTGGCCAAGGGACGACTGCGGGCAGAGGTGAGCTTCTACGACAAGGACAGGTACTTCGCGCCGGATATCGAGGCGGCCGCCGCGCTGCTGGGCCGCGCCAGTTACAACGATCTGATCCCGGCCGGGGTGCTGCCCAGCCTGTAAGCCTTGGTCCCCCTTCTCCCCTGGCGGGAGAAGGGTTGGGGATGAGGGGGAAGCCGCTTCATTGGCGCCCGCAAGATCCGGAAGTAGATGATACAAGACCGCCCAATCGGGCGGTCTTTGCGTTTCTGACGTTGGTTGAAGGCGGTTATTCGTGCTCGAACATCAGGAACAGATAGACGACGAACAACACCAGATGGGTGGCGCCGTGCAGCACATTGGTGCGGCCGCTGCTGAAGGTCACTTTGCACACCATCAAGGTCGTGACCAGCAGCACCATGTCGGCGGCGGAGAGGCCCAGGCGCACCTCCTGACCCAGCATGGCGCCGATAAAGAGCACGGCAGGCACGGTGAGGGCGATGGTGGCCAGCACCGAGCCGAAGTAGAGGTTCATCGCCCGCTGCAGCTGGTTGTTGAAGGCGGCCTTGATGGCCCCGACCGCTTCGGGCGCCAGTACGATACAGGCCACGATAAAGCCCCCCAGCGCAGGAGGTGCCGCCATGATCTTCACGCCGAAGTTGATAGGCACGGCGAGGGTCTTGGCCAGCAGGATCACCACCATCAGGTAGGCGAGCAGCAGGATGGTGTGGTAGACGTTGCTCTGCAGCGGGCCGTGGTGCTCCTCGTAATCCTCGTGATCGCTGTCGACGAAGAAGTGGCTGTGGCTGCGGGTCTGGATCAGCAGAAAGACGCCGTAGAGCAGGATCGAGATGATGATCAGCATCCAGGACATGGCGCTCGACATGCTGCCGACCGTGCCGCCCCGGGTGAAGTTGGGCAGCACCAGACAGAGCAGCGCCAGCGGGATGATGGCCACCAGATAGGATTTGACCCCGTCCAGATTGAAGCTCTGGGTGTGGTAACGCCAGCCGCCAAACAGCAGGGTGAAACCCACCAGACCGGTACTCACCAGCATCACCACCGCAAACATGGTATCGCGCGCCATGGTGGGGTTGGGCTCGCCGGTCAGCATCACCGAGGAGATCATCACCACTTCCAGTGAGATGACCGACAGGGTGAGGATCAGGGTGCCGAAGGGCTCGCCCAGCTTGATGGCGAGGGCGTCGGAGTGGCGCACTACCGAGAAGATGGCCCAGGTGACGATGGCCAGCAGCCCCGCCGATACCGGAAGATAGATCCCGAGCGGAGTTGTCTCTGTCAGCAGGTCGCTGCCCAGGGTCTTGAAAAAGAGCAGGGTCAGCAGGCCGACGGGCAGGGCAATCTCTTGCCGGATAACTGTCTTCATAGGCAATGGTTCTCATCTCTGGGCGGTCTAAACCGACGGGGTATGGAGAAAGTGGGGCCGAGTCACCGGGGTGACGGCCCCGCCAATGATAAAGGCGATTGCCTGCTCAAGGAAAAATCATTTTGTTACAAGAGATGAGGAGGCCGGGTTTTGCCACCCGACTTTCTATCGGTCAAGGTTTGCCTGTTCGCCGGGGAGTACTTATGCCGCCTTCGAGTGATGCTGCTGCCAGGCCAGCAACCAGAGCGTCAACTTGTTCAGCGGCATGGGCGCTGCATAGACATAACCCTGGATCAGATGAACGCCGTGTCGCTGCAGATAGTCCACCTGCTCCTGACGTTCTGCTCCCTCAGCGATCATCTCCATGCCGGATTCCCGGCCAAAGGCGATGGTGGCATCCAGTACGCTGCGCTTGAGGTCGTCGGTGCCTATGGTATCGACAAACATCTTGTCGATCTTGATCTGGCGGATCCCCAGGCTCTGCAAGTAGGCAAAGCCGCCGTAGCCGGTCCCGAAGTCATCCAGCTTGAAGTGATAGCCCTTCGCCTGCAGGGCGGAGATCTGGTTGCACGCTGCCCCGATGTCGATAATGGGCTTGCGCTCGGTCAGTTCGAAGGTGAGCCGGGCAGGAGAGGGCCATTGATGGCGCTGCAGCAAGTCGTGCAGGTGTGATTGTTCGAGATGGGCGGCCACTATGTTGACGCTGACCCACTGACTGGGTGCGAGTCGGGGCAGATCCGCGATCACTTTTTCCAGCAGTTGGCTGGTCATCGGCAGGATCAGATCCTGCTCTTCCGCATAGTCGATAAAGGCGCCGGGCGGGATCAGTTCGTTGCCCCGTTGCCAGCGCAGCAGCGCCTCGAATCCAACAACCTGGCCGCTTTGGCTGTCCACCACGGGCTGGTAGAAGGGGATGAACTGTTGTCGTGCCAGTCCCGCCTGCAGTAGCCCCTTGAGAGAGCGTCGGTAGTTGCGCAATAACCAATAACCTGTTGTCAGCACCACGCCCAGAAGGGTGCCAGCCCAGAGACCGTAAAGTCTGACTTGCTGCAGAGCATATTGATTGAGCGCCTTGCCTGCCCAGACCGTCTGTCTGGTCAGCACGGCCGGATCGGTGAAGCTCAGGCTGCGGCGTCCCTCTTCGCTCTTGATAGTCTTGTCGCCGCGGGGGAAGTAGGTGGTGGTCACCTCGGGATCCTGCTCACTGAATTCCAGATAGAAGCAGTTGGCACAGGGGTGCTGCAGCAGTTGGTGGCTCCAGCTGTTATCCAGCACCCAGTAGGCGATATTTTCGCCAGATTGGTAGTAGGCCACCAGCTCCTGCTCGGTATTGAATTTGGCCGGTGTCGCGGTTAAGCCGAAGTTGCCGAGCCGGATATCATCTTGATAATTCGTGATGACAATGGGAAGCCCCGGCCCCAGGCTCGAGCAGCTGGCACCGGATGCCAGAGTGAGCCCCTGCAGGCGGATGTGGGCGCTGTAGTAGCGAGGGTCGCGCAGCAGTGCCATATCCGTTGGGCCACAGTCAAAGTCAAATTGCGCCAACTGCTCCGTCAGCGCAGTATCGAGCTCCTTGTGACGCTCTTCCAGCGCCTGCTTTATCTCGGCCACTTTCTGTTCCAGCAGGTAGTCGGCCAACGGTTTGGCAAGCCATAACCCCAGGGACTGGCTGGCCACGATGGGCAGGGTAAACAGCAGCAGAGAGATCCAGACCGATGAGATGCGCAACAAGGGGTACCTGCCTGTTTCATGAGACACAAATGGGATGGGTCATCATAGTGCATTAGTGCAATCAATTTGAGTCAGACGTGTCTCACTTGTTGATTGATTTTTTAACTACATGATTTTAAATGTTTTTATTATTAACTCTGGCAAGATTCAATCGCTGACCTGTCATAAATGACAATTGCCCAGCTTATCCGAACTGCATTAGAGTAGCCCTGCGGTTTGACTCACCGTGTGTTCAATACTCCTGTATCTCCTGTATCTGTTTTTTGTCAGTAGCACAGAGTGTTAGTTTTGATATGAGTGTTCCTTTTGGTCCCCTTTGAGGGACCATTTTTCTGCCCGTCACTTTGTCCTCTCCCGCTTTCGCAGCCCGTCATCCTTGGTATTCTCCCTCTGCTTTGAGTTATGCTTGCCCGCTTAAATTGCAGAAGCGGGATCCCCGTCCATAGTGATGGTGACTCTGCCGCTGCTACCATGAGCTCCAATGGATGATGCCGGGCATACGGAAAGGCGCATGAAACTCACAACACAGCTTGTCTCATTTATCACCCTGTGCGTGATCGCGGCCATGGCGACCGTGCTGATTGGCGGGGTGTTCAGCTTTCGCGAGCTGGGCATGGAGTTGCAGCAAAAGAAGGTCGATGCGCTGGTTGAAGTGATCGACAAGCAGCTCGATGTCGCTCACGACATGGAGGATATGAGTCGCTGGCTGCCCACCCTGTTGCGGGCGGCTCATGTGGTGGAGCTGGAGGTGCGCCAGAACGACCAGCGGGTCTACTGGTTCCGCGATGTGCGCAATCCGGTCGACGAACAGTTGCTGCAACCATACAGCCACCCGCTGCCCCATCAGACCGGCATGCAGGCCAACTTCAAGCTGGAGCGTCCCTTCAAGGAGGCGGAATACTCCATCAGGGCGATGTCCGGCATCTCGTTCGGCGTCTTTATCGTGGTGTTCGGCCTCTGGTACTCCATTCGCTGGCTGCGCCAGCAGTTGCGCGGTGCCGAACTGCTGGGCATTCGCGCCCAGCTGATCCTCGATGACAAACTCTCCAAGCTGAGCCACGACCCCGCCGAAGAGTGGCCGGTGGCCGCCAGTCAAGCCCTCGACCATCTGCTGGCCGAGCTGGCAGATGCCCGCAAGGAGCGCAGCCGCTTCGACAACTTCATTCGCAGCAACGCCTTCGTCGACAAGATGACCGGCATCGGCAACCGGCTGTTTTTCGACAACCGGCTGGAGAGCGCCATCATGGAGGCGAGCGTGATGAGCGGCGGTGTGCTGCTGATCGATCTCGCCTGTCTGGAGGATCTGGAGGCCGAACAGTTCGAGCTGCTGGGGCACGACCTGCTGCTGGAGGCGAGCGCCACCATCGGCGCCTTCGTGCGCAAGCATAACGGCGCCCTGCAGGCCCGCTACGCCGGTCAGGTCTTTGCAGTGCTGCTGCCCAATATGTCCGAGAGCGAGATGGTGGATAGTGCCAGCCAGCTGCTCAAGAGCCTGCAACGACTGCACTGGCCGCAGGAGATCAATCCCGACACGGCGGTCTATCTCGGCGCCGTCTGCTATCAGGCCGAAGACAGCCTGCTCAAGGTGCAGGAGGAGGCGGAGCTGGCCCTCAAGAGTGCCCGTCTGCAGGGGCACAACGGCTGGTTCCTCTACGAGAAGCAGCTGGATGAGGAGCAGAGCAGCAAGGGCACGGTGCGCTGGCGTACCCTGATCAGCCGCCGCCTCGAAGAGCACGGCATCGAATTCTACACCCAGCCTGTCCAGCAGGATCGGGGGCAGGTGGTGTTGCAGCTGGAGCTGCTCACCTACTTGCACGACGAACAGGGGCGGGCCCTGCAGGCGGGGATCTTCATGCCGATGGCGGAGAAAGTCGGGCTGTTGTTGCAACTGGATCGGTTGGTGGCGGAACAGACCCTCGCCCTGCTGCGCCAGCGCTCCGAGCAGAGCTGCCCTATCAGCCTGACCCTCAGTGCCCAGAGCTTGCTCAACCGCGAGTTCCAGCGCTGGCTCTTCTTCGCCCTGTTCCAGCTGCCGCGCAGCACCAACGAGCGGCTGATCCTGCAACTCTCCGAATCCCAGGTGACCCGCCACTTCGAGGCGCTCAAGCGACCGTTGCGCTCCCTGCGGATGCTCGGCTGCCAGCTGGCCATCGATCATGCCGGTCAGGATGTGGTGAGCACCCAGTACATCAAGGAGTTCGAGATCAACTTCCTCAAGCTGCACCCCAGTCTGGTGCGAGAGATCCACGCCCGTCAGGTCAACCAGATGGCGGTGCGCAGTCTGGTGGGGGGCTGCGCCAATACCCGCACCCGGGTGCTGGCGGTGGGGGTGGAGAGTGGCGACGAGTGGAAGATGCTGCGCCACCTCGGGGTGCATGCCGGGCAGGGGCCCTGGTTTGCCGAACCCCAGCGGCTGGTGCCGGAACCGGCTGGCGCGTGAGATAAACAACAGAGGGTCGCCTTGGGGCGACCCTCTCTCGTTTGCGGTTGCCGTCAGGTGGGGCTCACAGCCGCCCCTGCTCCCGCAGCCCGGCCAGCCCCTGCATGCCACCAGTGTGGATAAAGACGATCTTGCTGCCGGGGGCGATGTGGCCCGCCGCCAGCTCGCGAAACAGCCCCCACATCGCCTTGCCGCTGTAGATGGGCTCCAGCGGCAGGCCGGTATCGGCGCTGAAATCCTGTACCCACTGCCAGAGCGCCGGGCTGAATTTGGCGTAGCCACCGTCGTGATGATCGAGCGCGATGCGCCAACCGGGGATGCTGGCGGCCGCGGGATGGAGGCGGCACACCTCGTCGGTGATAAAGTCGCCCCCCTTCAGCACCGCAATGGCGAGGATCTGCTCCCGATCCCGTTTGCCTGCGATGAGTCCTGCCAGGGTGCCGCCGCTGGCACAGGGCAGTACCCAGAGATCCGGCGAGAAGGGCACTTCGCCGACCAGCTCGGCCACCCCGGGGATGGCCAGCGGGCTGCTGCCTCCTTCCGGCACGATCAGGGTATCGGGTGCATCGAATTGGGCCAGCCAGTCGGGATCCTGCCGTCGCCGGTAACTCTGGCGATCGACGAAAACGAGATCCATGCCCCAGCGTCTGGCATCCCTCAGGGTGGTATTGCTGACGGCATCGGCTTCGCCCCGTATGATACCGGTAGTGCGGAGACCTGTCTGATATCCGGCGGCAGCCAGGGCGTGGATATGGTTGGAGTAGGCACCGCCGAACGAGAGCAGGTGCTGTTTGCCGTGCTCTCTGGCATGCAGCAGGTGGTACTTGAGCTTACGCCACTTGTTGCCGGAGATGGCAGGATGGATCAGGTCATCCCGCTTGCACCAGAGTTCGACGTCATAGCGGGTCAGCAACGGGTGGTGGAGGCGTTGCAGGGGGGAGGGCAGGGTGGCATGGCCATCCGGCGCGCTTGAAAGGCTGGCTTGCAATGGTGAGTCCGTCTTTTATCTGGAGGCTAATCTGCTGTTTATGTTAATATTTCAATCATTTAACCAATTATGATGGGCGGGCTTACATGAAACAACTGTTCAGACGGTCGATGCCAAGCCGCCAGGTCGGGCTGTTGCTGGCCAATGACAGGATCATGCTGGCCGCGGTGGGCAATCCCCCCGTCTTCGCAACGCGCACCATCAACGGCCCGCAGGAGTGGGCGGTGGCCATCAACGAGCTGTTCAGCCGTCATGGTCTGGCCAAGTCCAGAGTGCGGGTGGCCCTCGCCGCCAGCCTTTATCAGCAGATCCAGATCGACAAGCCTGCCGTGCCTGACGCCGAGATGGCGGGGGCGCTCCCCTGGGCGGTCAAGGATTATGTCAGCGAACCGGTGCTACAACTGGCGATGGACTATGTGGATTTGCCCACCCCGCCAGCCGGTCGCCCGCGCATCAATGTGATCTGCCTGCCCAAGAGCCGGGTGCAACAGCTGGCCGATGCTATCAACGGCATCGCCACCCTGCAATCCATCATCAGTGACGAGCTGGCGCTCACCTCTCTCTATGAGGCCGATGATGTGGTGCGCATGCTGTTGTGGCAGCCCAAGGGGCTGGATCTGCAGTTGCTGGTCTTCCATCAGGGGGGGCTCTGTTTTTCTCGCCAGCTGCGCGGTTTTTCCAGCCTGACCGGTGAGCATGAACCGGACAGCATGCAGCTCGATTCACTGGCGCTGGAGATCCAGCGCTCCCTCGACTATCTGGCGGGCCAGCTGAAATTGCCCGAGCTGGGGCAGATGCAGTTTGCCGTCGCCTCGCCCTTTATCGGTACTTTGGTGCGCCATATGGAGCAGACTTTCGGCTTTGCCGTCTCCGCCATGGCCAACAAAGCGGTGCTGGCCGGCGTCGAATACCTTTCGGCCTATGCTGCCGCCATCGGGGAGGATGCGTGATGAAACGTCAAATAAACCTCTATGGCGCCGAGTTTCGCCCCAAACGGCAGTGGGCCAGCCTTAACCAGATGGCGCTGGTGTGGGGCTTTGCGCTGCTGCTGATGCTGTTGGTGGGCGTCGGTTACGGCTGGCAACAGCAACAGGTCAGCCGGGCACTGGTACAGCGGCATGCCGAGCTGGAGCTCAAGCGCAGCGAGGCGCAACGGCTCGATGCCGAGTTGGCGCGCCATCAGGCAGATCCCCGATTGCAACAGCAACTGGTCAACAAGCAGGATGAACTGACGGCCAAGCAGGGGCTGATGCGCCAGCTCGGCAGCCTGACCCTGCAAAAATCCCAGGGCTACGCCAGCGTGATGGCGGATCTCTCCCGCATTCGCAACAGCAACCTCTCGTTGCAGCGTATCGAGATCAACGAAGGGCGGATCAACCTCTCCGGCTTTGCTGGCCGCAGTCAGGATGTGCCGGCCTGGGTCAACCGCTTCAAGCAGACCCCGAGTCTGGTGGGCAAGGAGTTTGGTGAACTGACCCTGAGCCGTGACAAGGAGGGTCGCCTGACCTTCCAGTTGAGCGGCATCGCGCGGGAGAAACCCTGATGAACCTGAAAGCACAATGGCAGGCATGGGGCCAGCGTATCGCCGTGTTGAGCCAGCGGGAGCGGGTGTTGATCCTGCTGACCGGTCTGGTACTGCTGGGCGCGGCCGGCATTTACGGCTGGCTCGAGGGCGCCGATGCCCGCCTGCAGCAGGATCGCATGGCCCTGAGCGCCGCCGAGCGTGATCTCGAAATCATGGAGCTGGAGAACCTCGGCAAACAGGCCCGGCTCAAGCGGGATCCCAATCAGGGAGTGCGTGACCAGTTGGCGCAAGTGGAAGCGGATCTGGCCCGGATCGACGGTGAGTTGAAGGCCCAGACCGTGGATCTGATCCCGGCGCACGAGATGCCGCTGGTGCTGGAGGCGTTGCTCTCCCGCTCCGCCAATCTCCATATGCTGGCGCTCAGTTCGCTGGAGCCGACCCCGCTGATGGCGGGGGAGCAGAAGGTCAATCTCTACAAGCATGGTATCCGGCTTCAGCTCGAAGGCGGCTATTTCGATGTGTATCAATATCTTAAAGCGCTGGAAGCCTTGCCGCGCCACTTCTACTGGAAGCAGTTCGATTATCAGGTCAAAGCCTATCCCGGCGCGGTGGTGGAGATGGAAATCTACACCCTGAGTACCAGCAAGGAGTTTATCCGTGGCTAGAGTGTTTGCGTTGTGCTGTTGCCTGTTCAGCGTGCTGGTACAGGCGGAGCAGGTCGAAGTATTGCAGGATCCCACCGCGCCGCTGGCGGATGTGGCGGTTGGCGCCCGTGCGACCGGCGAGAGCAGCGCCGGTTTGCCGAAGCTGCAGAGCGTGGTGCTGGGCAATGGCCCGGCACTGGCGGTGCTCAATGGCAAGAGTTATCGGGTCGGACAACAGGTGGACGGCTATACGCTGGTGGCCATCAATGCCGATGCCGTGGTGCTGGAAAAGGCGGGAAAACGCCATGCAGTAACACTGTTTGCCAGCAAGATCCGGGTTTGAGTCGTGCTTGCCTCTCGAGAGGTGAATCGGCTTTATCGAGTTTAATTGCAAGTCAGGGTGCCCTAATTACATGAAAAAACACCGTCTCTGTCTGATCACCGTGGCCATGATGGCTGCAGGCTGTACCACGTATCAGCACCCCGAGCCGACCCAGGCGAAGGATGCCCTCAAACAGGCCATGAACGAACAGCAGAAACAGGCTGCCCCTCTGACCGCGTTGCCCAAATCGGTGCAAAGTGAATTGCTGCAGTTGAACCGGCCGCAGATGCCGGTCGGCATGCCGGAGAAGCGGCTGCGTATCGCGGCTCACGACGTGGAGGCGGTGGAGTTCTTCGGTTCCCTGTTCAAGGGCTCCCGCTACAGCGTGGCGGTGCACCCCGGGGTGGCCGGGCTGGTCTCCGTCGAGCTCAAGGATGTGACTCTGCCAGAGGTGCTGGCGGTGGTGGGCGACATGTACGGCTTCGACGTGCAGCGCAAGGGCAATGTCTTCCATATCTATCCGGCGGGTCTGCGCACCGAGACCATCCCGGTCAACTATCTGATGATGTCCCGTCGCGGCCTCTCCCGCACCTCGGTCAGTACCGGCGGGGTGACGGCCAATGACAGCAACAACGACAGCAACGGCAGCTTCGACAACTCGTCCAACAACAACAGCACCAATAACTCCTCCGGCAACAACTCGAACGGTGACAGCAGCAATGGCACCCGTATCGAGACCGATACCAACAGCGACTACTGGACCGATCTGCGCGACTCTCTGCAGACCCTGATCGGCAGTGGCGATGGGCGCGCCGTGATCACCAGCCCGCAGGCGGGTCTGGTCACCATCCGAGCCTATCCGAAAGAGCTCAAGGCGGTGCGTGAATTCCTCAATCAATCCGAGAGTCACCTCAAACGTCAGGTGGTGCTGGAGGCGCGGATCATCGAAGTCGCCCTCAACGAAGGGTATGAGCAGGGTGTTGACTGGAGCGGCCTCTCCGCCAGCTGGGATGGCGGCAAGGGGATCACCGGTGGCGGTTCACTGGCCGGCACTCAGTTGCCAACCACCCCCAACCAGATCTTCAGTGCGCTGGGTGGCGGCGCCGGTTTCAAGATCTCTGACGGCAACTTCAACGTGGCAGTCAACCTGCTCAAGACCCAGGGCGATGTGAATACCCTCTCCAGCCCCCGTGTCACCGCGACCAACAACCAGAAAGCGGTGATCAAGGTGGGGACGGACGAGTACTTCGTCACCAACGCCTCGACCACTACAGTGACTTCGACCGGCACGGCCGAACCTATCGTGACCCCTAATGTGGAGCTGACCCCCTTCTTCTCAGGTATTGCGCTGGACGTAACGCCGCAGATCGATGAAGAGGGCAAGGTGCTGCTGCACATCCATCCCTCTGTTATCGATACCGAAGAGCAGAAGAAGATCATCAACGTCGGCACCGCCAAACCGCTGGAGCTGCCGCTCGCCAAGAGCTCGATCCGCGAGTCCGATACCGTGGTGCAGGCCAATAATGGCGACATCATCGTTATCGGCGGTCTGATGAAGACCGACAAGCAGGAGATTGTCAGCAAGGTGCCGCTGCTGGGTGACATTCCCTGGGTGGGCGAGGCCTTTACCAACCGCCGCGAGAGCACCAAGAAGGTGGAGCTGGTGATCATGCTCAAACCGACCGTGGTGGAGAAAGACACCTGGCAAAACGAGCTGCAACGCTCCTCCGAGCTGCTCGACAAGTGGTATCCGGCCAAGGGCTGACCCATGACACCAGATGCGGTCACCCTTATCCCGAACGGCCTGTGCTGCTTTGCCAGCACAGGCCGCGTGCTCGCCGTGGCAGGTGAGGTCTTATGTACCTGACCCACTTCGGCCTGCAGGAGGCGCCGTTCAGCCTCACTCCCAATACCGGCTTCTACTACGGCCTGCCGCCTCATGAAGAGGCGCTGCAGGTGCTCAACTGGGCGCTGGCGCAGGGGGAGGGTTTTATCAAGGTGACCGGCGAGGTGGGCACCGGCAAGACCCTGCTCTGCCGCAAGTTGCTAAGCGAGCTGGGCTCGGAAGCGCGCCCGGTGCGGCTCGCCTGGTTGCCCAATCCTCATCTCACCCCGGCCGAGCTGCGCATCGCGCTGGCGCTGGAGCTGGGGTTGGCGGTGCGGGATCAGAGCGAGCTGGATCTGACCGATCGTATCCACCGTCACCTGATCAGCCTGCACCAGCAGGGGAGCCGGGTGGTGGTGCTGATCGACGAGGCGCAAGCGCTGCCGGACGAGACGCTGGAGGCGATCCGCCTGTTCGGCAATCTCGAGACCGAATCGAGCAAGCTGCTGCAGATCGTGCTGTTTGGCCAGCCCGAGCTGGATGCCAGACTGGCCAAGCCGCATCTGCGCCAACTGCGCCAGCGGATTGGCTTCTCCTACTGCCTGCGTCCGCTGCGTTTTGACGAGACCCGCGCCTATCTGGAGCACAGATTGCAGGTCTCCGGTTACCGCGGGGCACCGCTGTTTGCAGGTCGAGCCATGCGTCTGTTGTGGCGCGCATCGCGAGGGATCCCGAGACTTATCAATATCCTGGCGCAGAAGTGCTTGATGCTGGCCTATGGTCAGGGTGTGCGCCAGATCGATAGCCATCTGGTACGGCTCGCCATTCGCGATACCGACGATGCCAGCCGCTTTGCGCCACGGCGCTGGTGGCCCCTGTTACTGTTGCTGGGGTGCGCCCTGGCTTATGGAGTCTGGCCATGAGCGTCATCAACCAGATGCTGAAAGATCTGGATCAGCGTCAGCAAGGATCCGATGGCGCTGCCGTCTATATTGCCCCTGCGCGTCAGCAGGGATGGTGGATGTTGCTGCTGACCCTGATCTGCGGTCTGGCACTGGGGATCCTCGGTTGGCGAACCTGGATCTACTGGCAGCAGACTCACCCTGTAGTTGCCGCCAGTGAAGTGGTCACTCCTGATACGGTGACTCCCGATGTGGTGACAAGGGCCGCCGCGCCTGTCAGTCAGTCCGAGCCGGTCGAGGTGGCGGCTGCGCTGCCGCTGCCAAGTCAGGATGAAGTTAACGACGAGGCCGGAGAAGGTGACTCGGGCGACACGGCCGACGGTGCGCCCTTTGATGCCTCCAGCGATGTTGACGAGTCGGAGCCGACCGATGAAGAGCTGCAGCCCGAGCTCTACGCCGAACTGGCGGCAGAGCAGCAGGCGGTCGCCAGCGCGCCGCGCAAACCGGGCGTATTGAAGATCGAGACGGTGGAGCTGTCGGCCAAGGAGCTGGCGGCGCTGGCGGAGCGCAAGGCGACCACCGCCATGGCCAAGGGAAGCCTGCGGGATGCGCAGGACAACTATTACGACGTGCTGGCCCACGATCCCTACAACCAGGGTGCGCGGGAGCAGCTGGCTGGTTTGCTCTACGGTGAGGGCCGCCTGACCGAGGCGCGTCAGCTGATGGAGGAGGGGATCCGGCTCGATCCCCAGCAGGCCGATTTTCGTCTGCTGCTGGCCCGTCTTGCCATCAGCGAGGGGCAGCAGCAGCAGGCGCTTGGCTGGTTGTCCGGTTATCAGCCGGATCTCGCCAGCAACATGGACTACTACGCGACCTGGGCCGGGCTGACCCAGGAGCTGGGTCAGAATGCCGATGCGGCGGCGCTCTATGTGAAGCTGCTGCGCCAGCAGCCGGATCAGGGGCGCTGGTGGCTTGGCCTCGGCGTGGCCGAGGATGGTCAGGGGCACAGCCAGCGAGCGCTCGATGCCTATCGCAACGCCCTGCTGCACGGCAACCTCGGCGAGGCATCGACCAACTGGTTGGAACAACGAATTGGCCAACTAACCCCTTGATAAACTGCAGGTTCGATTAGCGAAGCCTGATCGGATGCGGCAACGGGTGTGAAGTAACAGATATCGGAGCAAACATGGCACAACCCAGACTGAAAATGCGCCTCGGCGACCTGCTGGTACAAGAGCAGATCATCTCTGATGATCAGTTGCAGCTTGCCTTGCAACAGCAGCGTCAGACTGGCCGCAAGCTGGGCACCACCCTGATCGACCTCGGCTTTATCAGCGAGGTGCAGCTGTTGCAGTTCCTCGCCCGCCAGCTGGATGTGCCCTTCTTCGATCTCAACAACCTCACCATCGACGCCGCCGCGGTGCCGCTGCTGCCCGAAGTGCAGGCGCGCCGCTATCGGGCGCTGGCGGTCCATCTCACCGACAACAAGGTGACGGTGGCGATGTCGGATCCTGCGGATCTGAGCGCACTGGATGCCATCGCCGCCCTGCTCAGCCCGCGCATCATGGTGCTGGCGGTGGCGCGGGAAGGGCAGCTGCTGGAGTATTTCGACCGCCTCTATCGCCGCACTCGCGAGATCGAAAGCTTCGCCGAACAGCTGCAGGAGGAGTATCAGGACTCCGGTTTTGAGTTGGGCTCCAGCAATCTGGGGGCCAATGACGAGGGGGAGGCGACGGTAGCCAAGCTGCTGCGCTCCCTGTTCGAAGATGCGGTGCAGGTGGGGGCATCGGATATCCACATCGAGCCGGACGAAAAGGTGCTGCGCATTCGCCAGCGGATCGACGGCATCCTCCACGAGAACATTCTCAACGAGGTGCGCATCGCCCAGGCGCTGGTACTGCGTCTCAAGCTGGTGGCGGGGCTCGATATCTCCGAGAAGCGCTTGCCGCAGGATGGCCGCTTCAACATGAAGGTGCGCGGCCGCGATGTGGATGTGCGGATGTCCACCATGCCGGTGCAATATGGCGAGTCGGTGGTGATGCGTCTGCTGGATCAATCCTCCGGCATCCTGTCGCTGACCGAGACCGGCATGCCGCCGGAGATTCTGACCCGTTTCCGCCGCCAGCTCAAACGCCCGCACGGGATGATCCTGGTGACCGGCCCGACCGGTAGCGGCAAGACCACCACCCTCTATGGCGCGCTCTCCGAGCTCAACCAGTCCAGCCACAAGATCATCACGGTAGAAGACCCGGTGGAGTATCGCTTGCCCCGCGTCAATCAGGTACAGGTCAACCCCAAGATTGGCCTCACGTTTTCTCACGTGTTGCGCTCCACTCTGCGTCAGGATCCGGACATCCTGCTGGTGGGTGAGATGCGGGACAACGAGACGGTAGAGATCGGCCTGCGTGGCGCCATCACCGGTCACCTGGTGCTGACCACCCTGCACACCAACGATGCGGTAACCAGTGCCCTGCGTCTGATCGACATGGGGGCACCCGGCTATCTGGTGGCGAGCGCCCTGCGGGCGGTGGTCGCCCAGCGGCTGGTGCGGCGGGTATGCGAGCACTGCGTCGAGGAGAAGGCGCCGGACGAAGGGCAGGCCACCTGGCTCACCGTGCTCTCCGGCGAGGCGCCCGGCCAGCACACCTATCACAAGGGACGGGGTTGCCAGAGCTGCAACTTTACCGGTTATTCCGGCCGGATCGGGGTTTACGAACTGCTGGAGCTGGATCAGCCGATGATGGATGCCCTGCGCCGCAACGATGCGGAAGGGTTCGCCAAGGCGGCCCGTCAACACGAACACTACCGGCCGCTGGCCCTCACCGCCCTCGATTATGCCCGCCAGGGGATTACCTCGGTGGACGAGGTGCTGCGACTGGCCGAGGATTTGGGGTAAGCGATGGCTAACTTTGCCTACAAGGGGCGTGACAGCCAGGGCAATGCCATCAGTGGCGTGGTCGAGGCGGCCAACGAGATGGCTGCCGCCGAGCAGCTGATGCGCCGCGGGGTGATGCCGACCGAGCTCAAACCGGGCAAGGCCAAATCCGCCGCCATCGACTGGTCGCTGTTGCTGGAAGGGGGCGTCAAGCTGGACGAGCTGGTGATCTTCAGCCGCCAGATGTATGCCCTGACCCGGGCCGGGATCCCGATCCTGCGCGCCATCTCCGGGCTGGAGGAGAGCACCCATAGCAAGCCGCTCAAGCGGGCGCTTCATTCGCTGGGGGAAGATCTCGGCAACGGTCGGCCGCTCTCCAGCTCGATGCAGGCGCACCCCAAGGTATTCAGCAGCCTGTTCGTCGCCATCATCCATGTGGGTGAGAACACCGGTCAGCTGGAAGAGGCCTTTTTGCAGCTCGCCACCTATTTCGAGCTGGAGCTGGAGACCCGCAAGCGGATCAAGACCGCGATGCGCTACCCCAGCTTCGTGATGATCGCCATCGGTATCGCCATGGTGATCCTCAATATCATGGTGATCCCGGTGTTTGCTGGCATGTTCGCCAAATTCGGGGTGGAGTTGCCGCTAGCGACCCGCATTCTGCTCGCCACCTCGCACTTTTTCGTCCACTACTGGTGGCTGCTGCTCGCCATTCTGGCGGGGATGGTGTTTGGCTGGCGTCGCTGGGTCGCTACACCCAAGGGCAAGCTGACCTGGCATCGCTGGCAACTCAAATTGCCGATCGTCGGCACCATCATAGAGCGCTCTTTGTTGGCCCGTTTTGCCCGCAGTTTTTCCATGATGCTCAAGGCGGGGGTGCCGCTCAACACGGCGCTCACCCTGGTGGCCGATGCGGTGGATAACGCTTATATGGCGGGACGGGTGCGGGATATGCGCGCCGGTATCGAGCGGGGCGAGAGCCTGTTGCGTACCGCTGGCAGCAGCGGCCTGTTTACCCCGCTGGTGATGCAGATGATCGCCGTGGGGGAGGAGACCGGTCAGGTCGATGACCTGCTCCATGAAGCGGCCGAGTATTACGAGCGGGAGGTGGATTATGACCTCAAGAGTCTCACCGCACGGATCGAGCCGATATTAATCGGGATCGTGGCAGTAATGGTGTTGATCCTGGCGCTCGGTATCTTCACACCGATGTGGGACATGATGCGAGCAGTAAGAGGCAAGTAACTCGGCATCTTCACGCCTGAGCGGTGGGGCATGATGTGCGCGGTTCGTGGCAAGTAATCTTGCTGGAACTGGATATCTTCACGTCTGAGTGGTGGGACGTGATGCTAGCCGTAAGAGGCAAGAGAGCGGTGGAGTCGAGGGCAGGATGAGCAGACAGACGCAGCAGGATGATCGCTGGCTGACGGGATATCGGCGGATCGCTGTGGTGATCCTGCTGATGGTGATCGTCGCCACCCTGGTGCGCAGCTATCAGGTCCATCGGGAAGAGGCGCAGCAACTGGCGCTCACTCTGCTGGGAGAGCAATTCGCCGAGCGGGCACAGCGTTTGCACGGCCTTTGGCTCGACGAGCGACGTCCCGACACCTTGCATAGTGCGGGTCAGAGTTGGCAATTTGATGCGCGTGGTTGGCCACTCGGGCTGGTGCCGCTGCAATCCCCTTCGGAAAATTGCCGCCAGTTGTGGTTGGCACTGGTGGGTGAGATGGACGGCGGCATGCCTCCCCTGCAGGTTCTGGCTCGTCCCGATGGCAGTGGTTGCGAGATGGGGTGGGATGGTTATTGGCTGATTTATCAGTTTTCTGACGGGCGGGTGATGAAAAAGCCTTGAATGAAGCTAATCATATGACCCAACTACATGATTTTTTTGGGCCTGCATGAAATAATGCGGGGCATTACGGAGGGAGCATGACAATGAAACCAATGGCACCAACAATGCCGGAAAACGGGATGATGAGACGGGCCGCTGGCTTCTCCTTCATTGAGCTGGTGATCGTTATCGTGATCCTGGGAATTCTGGCGGTGACTGCGCTGCCACGCTTTCTCGATGTGACCGACGAAGCGAAAAAGGCCAGCGTAGAAGGGGTCTCTGGCGGTTTTGCTACCGGCGTTTCGCTGGTGCGGGCTCAGTGGGAGGCGGAAGGTCGCGCCAAACAGGACAGTCTCAATACCGTGCTCTATGACGGCAGCCGCTTCTATCTGACTACCCCGACAGACAGCCAGATCAGCAACGGCGAGCTGTCGCCCGGCTATCCGATGGATACCGCTGCCAGCGGCAATCCTAATGTGGATCCGGCCAGTCTGACAGCCGAGCGTTGTCTCAATATTTGGGAGGGGCTGCTGCAAAACCCGCCCAAGGCTACGGCCACCTTCAATGAAGTGCGTGGTAGCGGGAATGACCTGAAATACTATGCCACCGTGAGTGGTAGCGGGCTTGATTCGGTCTGCCGCTACTATCTGGTCAATAGTTTGAGTAAGGGCAGTGATGGCAAGTATCAGGATCCGCAAGGCAAGACTGATGCATTTATGAGTTTCAGTTACCGTCCGGCATCCGGTCAGGTGACCACCAATATTAATTAACAGAGGAAAGTGAAATGAAAAAACAGGCGGGTTTTACCCTGATCGAACTGGTTATCGTGATCATCATTCTGGGTATTCTTGCGGTCACCGCTGCACCCAAGTTCCTGAATCTGCAGGATGATGCTCGTAAGTCTGCAGCACAAGGCGTACAAGCTGCCCTGCAAAGTGCTTCTGCGCTGGTTTATAGCAAAGCTGTTCTGAATGGCTATGAGACCAGTGCTGGGCCGATCTCTATGGCCGCTCCAATCGATAAAGTTGCTGTAGCATATGGGTATCCAACTGCGGCCACAATCAGCGAGGCGGTGGCGCTGGATGGTTGGAAAGTTTCTGGTGCTGTAGCAGCTAACACCATAACTTTTGCTCCAAGCGGTAAAGGTGACAGCTGTTCTGTTACCTACAAGGAAGTTACCGTTTCTAACGGTACACCGACCATCAGTTTGGTTGGCTGTAAGTAATTGGATGATGGAAAGGGTAGGAGTCAATTCCTACCCTTTCTATTGACATGTTAGAGTCAAGGCATAAGGGTTTTACCCTCATTGAACTGGTACTGGTGATCCTGTTGCTCGGGATTCTGGCCGCCTTTGCCGTGCCCAAATGGCTGGGCAAAGGCGGCTTTGAAACTCAAACCGTGCGTGACGAGTTGCTGACCCGCCTGCGGCTGGTGCAGACCGTCAATATGCACGAACCGGCCATTCGTTGTACCTCACTGCGGGTTGACGCGGGCCAGTTTGGCCACAGCACGCTCTCCCCTTGTGGCGATCCTGCGGCCATATCAAGCTGGAACGCTAATCAGCTCACCCGTGGTCGTCCGGTGACCCTGTCTGCCGGGATCACCCTCTCCTCGAACAAGGGGACGCCTCCTTTTGTGATTCGCTTTGATCAGATGGGCCGCCCGCTCGGTAGCTGCGCCGGTGGCTGTGAGCTGCAAGTCACCGATGGCCGCGAGAGTGGCCGTATCAAGATTGAGTCAGAGGGGTTTATCCATGAGAGCCCCTGATCGCGGTTTTACCCTGATTGAGCTGATTGTCGGCATCGTGCTGCTGGCGGTGGCCTTGACCGGCATTCTGGGGCTGCTGATTAATCAGGCGCCACAGGCAGTGGATCCGGTACAGCAGGTGCGAGCCGCCCAGCTGGCCCAGCGGCTGGCCGGCGAGATCCTGCAAAAGTCGTTTGATGAAAACTCCGATCATAACGGTGGCCGTTATCGCTGTGGCGAGCAGGTGGCGGGGGTGACCATCTCCCCTTGTTCCAGCAGCTATGGTCCTGATGGCACCGGCGAGTCAGAGCCCTACACCTATAACGATGTGGATGATTTTGATACCGCGGGCAGTTGGCAGCAGGCCAGCCGGTTTACGCAAACCAGCTGGGTTACGAATAATGATGATGAATATCGCAACTATCAGGTCAGGATTGCAGTAAGTGCCGCAGATTTTAGCGATGGCAGCTTCAAGAGTTGTGTAGCGCCCTGCTCTGTGGGCAAACGCATCGATCTGCAGATCAAGCTGCCAGATGAGAGCGTGCTCGACTTCTCCTTCTACCGGGGGAACTACTGATGGATCGCTCCGCTGTCGGGTGTTGCCTGCCTGTCCGAATGTCTGCGCCTGTAACCATTTCTGACGTCCGATTACGCCGACCGGCTAATCGAACCTACCGCCAACCTCGGGGTAACCGTGGCTTTACCCTGGTCGAGCTGGTGATGGTCATCCTGCTGCTCGGAATTATGGCGACCTTTACCAGCCAGTTTATCGGTATCGGCAGCCAGATTTATGGCGATGCCAGTAGCCGTGAGCAGCTGATGAGCGATGCCCGCTTCGCCATGGAGCGGCTTAACCGCGAACTGCGTGATGCGGTGCCGGGATCGGAGCGGATAGAGACCACTGGCGGGACATGGATCGACTCCGGCGCCTGTCTGCGGTTCTGGCCCATTAGCACCTCCAGCCGCTATCTGGCGCTTAACCGCGCCATGTCGGGGAGCACGACCACCCTTGAGCTGGTGATGGCGACCCCGGCTTCTGCTGCCAACCCACTGGATGTGGATGCCACCGCCGTCAAAAAAGATGATCAGCTGATCGTCTTCCCCGTGCCGGACAAAAATGCCGGTTCGCTCACGGCAGGCTGCGATTATGGCCGCTGCGTGGCCAAGGTTACCGATGTGCTGACGCCCGTCTCCGGGGCGCAAACCATCCGCTATACCAGCACCGAGAGTCTGGCTGGCCTCTCTCCAGGCAGCCGGGTCTACTTTGCCAACCAGCAGGTGCGTTATTGTGTGGAAGGAAACACGCTGACCCGTGCCACCGCGGCCATTGGTGCACCTTTACCCGCGCAAGGCGTGTTGATGGCGGATTCCCTTCGTATTGGCACCTTCTATCGGGAAACCTCGGCGTTTAACGCCGAAGGGGAGTTTGGCATGCGCTTTGTCTTCGAGCGCAAGGGGGAGTCGGTCACCTTCAACCACAAGATAGAGGTGTTCAATGTGCCCTGATCCACAGGCTTTCGGTCGGATGCGAGGCAGCGCCTTGATGATCGCCCTGTTTGTTATTGTGGTAATGGCGCTGCTGGCCGCTGCCATGGGCCGTTTTCTGGTTGATAGCGGCGAAAAAAATACGGTGGAGGTGCGCAGCGTGCGCGCCCTGCTGGCCGCCCAGAGCGGGCTGGAAGTGGCGCTCTATCGACTGTTCCCCAAACGCACGCTTGCCCAACCGACGCCACCAGCGGTGTGCCAGGCAACCAGCACACTGAGCTTTGCCAGTAATCCCGGGCTGACCAACTGTCAGGCTGTGGTTCGTTGCGCCACGGTGCCGGTGACCTATAACGGATCTGTGACCAATGGTTATCGCCTCGAGAGTGTCGGCACCTGTGGCAACTCGGACCTTAACAGTGCCAACCCTGATTTTGCCGTGAGCAGAACTCTGATGGCCGAAGCTTATGATGGAATGACGCCGTGAGATCCCAAATGAGGAGTGATAATTCATGATGCTCCGTTCGAGCGCTTATTTTTTGTCGGCGTTGGTTTTGTGCTCCGCTTCGGTACAGGCTGCCAGTCAGTGTACTGCAGCTTTCGCCTACCCGGTTCAGAGCCATGCTTCTCCCGGTTTGCTCGCCATGAGTGGCGAGAGCAAGATCGTCAGCGCGACCATGAATACCAATTATCCCTTCCTTGGCAAAACCATCCAGCCGAACGCCAACTGCAACAACGGTGGTTATTGGAATGGGGGGACTTGGATCTCCACCTGTAACGTCAGTGGGACCTTAGCTAGCCCCCTCAAGGTAACCGTTCACCGGGACGGTGTTGACAGCACCAACTCCTCCGGGAACGGGTAGTCGGTTTTCTCGATGCAGGACCT